>DAOMRL010000117.1:0-1537 GCA_035445865.1 Candidatus Levyibacteriota bacterium | reverse complement strand
AGTGCAGCAACTGATTGATTGCAGCAACCTCACTTTCGCTTGTGACAGCAAGTGTTTTGTTTTAGTAGTAGCCATCAAAAAAGTCATCACTTGTTACCATCTCTTTTACTTCATTTGCGTGTTGAATTGACTTTGTAGTGATCAATGTTACAGGTAGGATCATTTTCAGTTTATTATTTTTCGTGTACTCCTCAATAAGTGCTTTCTTCTGTCTGTGTAGATGTATCCCATCTTCTAATTTTATACGGTCAATATCTCCTTCATAGGCAAAGTTGTCAGAACGAGCTACAACGCCAGGAATCTTAATATACCCATTCTCAGCACCGCCCCCACTCTCAAGCGATTCTAGGGCTAATCTAGCGTCCTTAATAGCATCTGAAAGTGAGTAGTTATGAACTACATTATTACTGGTTGGAGTTGCAGTAAATTCTAGACCAAGTTCAGGTGATAAGTGGTTAATTGCCCGAAGTGACTTTTCTCCTCGATATCTATGACTCTCATCCATCAAAATTACAAGATCTTTCTTCTGTAATAGCTCTGCAAAGCTAGAACCAAGTGTTTCCTGATATTTATGAAAACGGAACTCTACATCTTTTCGTTCATTAAAGATTTTTTGGATATTGAAAATATAGACATTAACTGCACCAAAAAGTTTATTCCCAAAGTCAGAAAAAGTGTAATTCTCACCTGTGACAACATTAAACATAGGGAAATCAGTCAGGCCTTGTAGGACATATTTTTTAGTGCCACTGGTAAAGTTCTCAATAGTTTTTGTATAGATCGTTTCTCCAGGAGTAAGAATAAAGAAGTCCTTTAATCCTTTTGTATAGTACAGATATGCAATCATCGCACCCATCAATCTAGTTTTCCCGACACCTGTCGCAAGTGAAAATGTGAATGATGGAAACTCAGTATCAAATTGAATGCTACCAATCAACTTAGCCTCGATGTCTTTCGGATCATCACCAATCTTGAAAGTAGACATCAGTGCATCTAGCTTTGTCAGTGATTGAGCTTGCGGTTTTCTCAGATCCAACTCTTTTGTTATTTTGTCTAATACTTTGTTATTACTCATACTGTAAATTTCTTTAGAAGAAAATCAGGTATTCTCTTTATCTCTACATTATCAGGCAATTTTACATTACTTGAGATGGTTTTTGCATATATGACAACATATTTTGCTTGATCTCCTATTTCATTTAGTAAAATGTCAATATATTCTTGGCTTACATATTGCTCTGTAACATGAGCTACAGTTGTACCAGACTTACCATGCAAACCATTATCAGGATTTACAAGATTGAAACCCTCTAATTTCAGTATAGCTCTGATAAGAGCACCGTTATACATTTTAGGATTGATGACGGTAAGTCTTAGATCACCATCTTTTATAAATAAGCTTTCACCTAATTCAAAATACTTGAATCCACCGCCACCTTGCCAGTCCACAAGTTTAGTAATTCCACCATCATCTTTACCTTTAATAACTTTTTTCATACGTGGAATAATATGAGTTTCTGCATGATTACCAAGCTCT
>DAOMRL010000116.1:0-1748 GCA_035445865.1 Candidatus Levyibacteriota bacterium | reverse complement strand
AAAAAAGAGGGTCTGTTGGTGCTGTGCCACTCAGTGAACATGAACTTGCATCACGAGTTGCTCAAGCACTTGCGTTGAGGATGGCAACGGCCCAACAATTGTCCAGAACGGATATTGAAGGAAATACTCCTTTTGATCTTCTTGAACAGGCAAGAGCTGTATATTCTCAGGCATATTTTATGAGCGGTCAAGCACAGAGTATACAAATAGCAGTACAAGGTCTTGAACAAATTCCTCAGTACTCTTCTCAGATGACATCAGGATATTATTCAGCAGTCGGGGTAGGAATAGTTTCTCTCAAAGAACATGGATATATCGTGACCCTTCTTTTTATAAACTAATTATTTTTTTTGAAAATCTACTAACACCTCAATATCTTGTGCTGTAACCTGAGAGACCGAAAACTTTTTCTGTGCTACTGAGCCAGTTTTTTTATCGTGTGCAGTAAATGTATCAGGAAACTCAAGTGAGAGTGCAAACGGGGTGTTATGTGTACCTGGTTGTGTTTGATAGGTAAGCTCATAAATAAAAGACTCAGTAGGCAACTGTATGTCGCGTGAGTATGTCATCGTAAACGTATCTTTTTTTCCGGCAGGAACAGTATGTACAAAGCCAAACACTGTTTTATCTTGATAATTCTCTTGTGTTAGCTCAATGTCTTTTGGAGGAGTAAATGAAGGTGCTTCATATAGTCTTGCTGAGGTAATAGCAGTAGTGGTTGGTGTTACCGTTCCATTAATACTCAATTCTTCAAAAGTACTTGTTTGTGGTACTACAAATCGTACATATACTTTATATGCTTCTTTTCCGCGTGCATTGTCTAAAGTAAGTGTCGCGTTTGAGACAAGCGATTTTTCAGAGAGTCTTTGATATAACGATACAGTCCGAGTTATAGACGTATTTGCTTTATTTATTCCAATATTTGCTTCATTTACCATCAAATATTCAGGAAGTGTATTGGTCTGAGTATTTCTTTGTGAAGTCAGTGTCCCTCCATATTTTTGAACGGTAAATATTTCCTGTAAAACAGGGTCTTTAAACGCAAACAAAATATGTTTTTGTTCAACAAGCTCAGGAAGGGTTTTGGCGATAGCAAAAAGATTTTGTGGACTTTCTAACTTAAATGTGAGTTGAGAAAATATCTCTGACAGAAGTCCTCTTTTTTGAGAATTTCCAGGACTAAAGGTATCTTCAATTGTCGATTGAATAAAGTCAAAGCCAGTTTTTTCATCAATTGTTTTATTATACGTAGGTAATGTAAGCGGGCCTGTCACTTCAATGACTTTTTTTAACACATCATAATCAATACCAATTACTCCGTCTACTGTTTCCCCCCCACCCTCTCGATACAACTGTGCAGCAGTTGTTGCCGCTTCCTGAAAGTCTAGAGCAAAGTTACTATCTCTCAGATACAGATGTGGTTGTAGATATCGTCTCACTACAAATGGTGGTTCGGTGTGTGTTTTTATCTGTCCATCGATATCATATACGTCTTGAATAACAAACTCTTCTACTCTGCCGTTTTTAATTCTTAATTCACCAACCGACCCAATAAAACCACCGGTTGGACGCAATTCGCCGTTATTTTGGAATAACACAAGATAGTTTTTCTCGGTAGTGTATCCAAGGAGTTCAGGAAGTACAGCAAAAGTTGCAAGCACATTGCTTGTCGCTGTGTCGGTAAGCAGATCAATATAGGGGAGTCTTGCATATGTCGGAGAAGACTGAGCTGCAAAATATAGATACGA
>DAOMRL010000115.1:0-1761 GCA_035445865.1 Candidatus Levyibacteriota bacterium | reverse complement strand
ATTTATAAAGATGAAGATCTGCCTCATAATGTTCCTTTGTGCTGGAGGTGTCATACCAGGCTGTATTATGCACCAAAAGATGCTTGGTATGTTGATGTACAACAGCTTAAAGATAGAATGAAAAAAACCAATGAACAAGTAAATTGGTATCCAGAACACTTTAAAAATGGCAGGTTTCTTAAAAGTCTTGAAAACGCACCTGATTGGAATATTTCTCGCAATCGATATTGGGGATCTCCAGTACCAGTTTGGGAATGTGAATGTGGAGAGCGATTTGTCCCTGGGTCGATCAAAGAATTAGAAGAAGCCTCAGGTCAAAAAATTACTGACTTACACAAACCGGGAATTGACGCAGTTTTGGTAACCTGTCAGGCATGTGGTAAAAAAGCAAAACGAGTATCAGAAGTACTGGATAGCTGGATTGAAGCAGGAAGTGCTACATTTGCAGAACGTCACTTTCCATTTGAAGGAGAATCTGATCCAAAAACCTTTTTTCCTCCTGATTTTATAGCAGAATACACAGGACAAATTAGAGCATGGTTTTATGTGATGCATGTGATTGCAAATGCATTAGATCTTCGTGATGATGGGCAAAATATCTTATCTAAAAATGTGCTCGTTGAAGGGGTAATTCTTGGGAGTGATGGACGGAAAATGAGTAAAAACTTTAAAAATTACCCTGATCCAAAAGAAATGCTTACAAAATATGGAGGAGATGCACTGCGTCTTTATCTTATGGGAAGTCCGGTTATGAATGGAGAAGATATTCTTATTTCTGAGGAAAACTATAAAAATCAGGTGAGAGGTATGATGCTTGTACTTTGGAATACCTATAACTTTTTTGTAACGTATGCAAATATTGACTCTTGGACTCCTGATAAATCCCAAACCTCAAATACTAAACCCCAAAATGTTTTGGATCAGTGGGTGTTATCTCGTTTGAATAGGCTTGTTCAAGATGTGACTAAGTCTCTTGATGGATACAATACTGTTGACTCAATTGATCATCTGCAAAAGTTTATTTCTGAATTTTCAACGTGGTATATCCGTAGAAGTAGGGATAGAGTTGGAGCTGGAGTTGAGAATAAAGATGACTCATATGCTTTTTATGAGACTACGCATACTGTTTTAACGACAGTTGTTCTGCTTCTTGCGCCAATTACGCCCTTTTTGAGTGAAGAAATATACCGCAATCTCACTGGAGAAGAATCAGTACACCTTGCCTTATGGCCAGAATCACAAACAGATTTGATCGATACACAACTTGAGACTGAGATGACTGTAGCAATGGCTGTTGCGTCTCAAATACTCATGATGAGAAAAACCCATCAAGTCGCAGTTAAAATGCCGCTCAAGAAAGTCACGTACACAGGACCTACAGAGCTTTCATCATCAGTCACTACGGTTGTTGCATCAGAGGCAAATGTATACGATCTTGTATATGGCGGTACAACAGAAGAATGGGCGTGTGTTAATGAGGACGAATTTACTGATGACGCAAACAAAGATCTTTTAGCAGGTCAAATGAGAGATATTGTTCGTAAAATCCAACAACAGCGAAAAATACTTGGGACAACATTTGATGAAAAAGTAGATGTACAGCTTCCGGAGTGGCCGGAAAATTACACAGAAGAGATTAAAAAACAAGCACTTGTAGATACATTGACAAAAGCTTCTGAATTTGTGGTAACTCGCAAAAATGTATAAAGTTTCCCGTAAACATTTTAACGGTACACTATTAGTTCCTGCCTTAGTTTTGGT
>DAOMRL010000114.1:0-1903 GCA_035445865.1 Candidatus Levyibacteriota bacterium | reverse complement strand
AGACTTCAAAAATTTTTTACGCGCAGGTACTGTATAAAAAAGATTTTCTACAGTAACACTTGTTCCAGCAGGCATCCCAACCGGCTCTGTACTCTGTACGTTTCCCGCTACAATCGTTACCTTTGTGCCAACTTTTTGATCACGTGCTCTGCTCTGTAACGTCATAGTACTTATGGCAGCAATACTTGCAAGTGCTTCTCCGCGAAATCCTAACGTTTGGATACCGACAAGAGATTCGTCAATGAGCTTACTTGTAGTATGAGGCTTAAAAGATTGCAATAAATCATCTTTGTTCATTCCTTCCCCATCATCTGTTACTACAATTTTTTTTAACCCACTTGCCTCTATCTGTACTGTAATACGTGAAGCTCCCGCATCAAGAGCATTTTCTACAAGTTCTTTTACTGCATACACAGGTCGCTCGATGACTTCACCTGCTGCAATTTGTGAAATAACATGAGAAGGAATTAAAAAAATCTTTGCCATACCGTACCTGAATTTATAGCAGATTACCTGAAGAAATTACTAGTCTACGTGTGTTATTTTTGTGTTTTCTTCTGACAGTTTTAATTTTTCTTTCATTTCAGCAAGAGTATTGAGGGCTTCAAGGGGGGTCATCCGTGAGATATCAAGATTTTCTAACTCTTTGTGAATGAGGCGATCAACAATGTGTATGGTTGGCGGTTGATAGTCTATAGAATGTTCTACCGGTCTCTTATCAAACTGTCTTTTTTCCAGACTTTTTAATACTTCATTTGCTTTGACTATAACCTCTTCAGGAACACCTGCGAGTTTGGCTACTGCTACCCCAAAACTATGAGATGCCCCTCCCGGTAAAATCGTATGAAGAAAAATAGGTGCACCTTTGTCATCTGCTACAGCCATATGAAAATTTTTGATTTTTTTAGGATATAACTCTTCTAGTGCTTGCAATTCATGATAATGTGTTGCAAAGAGAGTCTTTGGCGGTGTTTTATAATGACTTGCTAAATACTCCATAACAGCCCAGGCAATCGAAATTCCATCATAGGTACTTGTCCCCCGTCCGATTTCGTCCATCACAATTAGACTATCTTTTGTCGCGTGATGCAAAATATGCGCTGTTTCTACCATCTCGACCATAAACGTTGATAATCCTGCTGTAATCACATCGGATGCACCACTTCTGACAAAGATTCTGTCAACAACACTGATATGTGCTGATTTTGCCGGGACAAAACACCCCATTTGTGCCATAAGCACAATGAGTGCTACTTGACGAATAAAAACTGATTTACCTGCCATATTGGGACCAGTAATAAGGAGTTGCTGTTGAGAAGTCGTATCAAGGGTTACATCATTTGGTACAAATTGTTGAATATCAAGTAATTGTTCAACGACAGGATGTCTGCCTTCTTGTATCCGTATCTCACCTGAATACAAAATTTTAGGCCGTACATATGCATTTTTTATTGCCAAAACCGCAAACGTAGCCAAACAGTCAAGTACAGCAACTGTACGTGCTGCAGCTTGCATACTATCGGTATATTTGAGTACTTTTTCAAGTGTTTGTAAAAAGAGCTTGTATTCTAATTCATTAATTCTTTCTTCTGCTGTTAAAATGATTTCTTCATGATGTTTTAGCTCAGGAGTAATAAATCGTTCACCATTTACCAATGTTTGTTTTCTTTCATAGACGTCTGGAACTAGGTGCAGATTTGATTTTGAGATCTCAATATAAAATCCAAATACTTTATTAAATTTTATTTTCAAAGAGTTAATTCCCGTTTTTTCGCGTTCTTGAAGTTCAAGTTCTTCTATCCACTCTCTACTTCCTCCGACAATTTTTCTCAACTTATCCAGTTCCTGGTTATACCCATCTCGTATCATTCCTCCGCTTCTCACATCAATCGGTGCTTCATCG
>DAOMRL010000113.1:0-1980 GCA_035445865.1 Candidatus Levyibacteriota bacterium | reverse complement strand
TCATACTCTACTATCTGAATTTTTTCTAAAACTTCTGTTACGTGATCTATCGTATAAATTGCAGGAATACTTTCTTCCTCTTCTTTTCTTTCTGCGATACGGGCAGAGTCTTCAAGCGAAATTTCTACAATATCACGAGTTGCCTCAGTCATATAAATAGGTCCGGTATACCCTTCTTTTGCAAGAAGTGGAAGTCGTCCACAGTGATCAAGATGTGCGTGTGTGATTAACACACAACTGAGTGATTGAACATCAAACGGAAGAGGTTTTGTGTTCTCTGATTCAATTGAGGAGTCTTCTTGAAACATTCCCAGATCGACAAGGATAGTTGTTGTATTGTCTTGTAATATAAAACTGGATCCTGTGACAATGCCTGAAGCACCAAAAAAAGTCAACTTGCTCATGATTCTATTCTAGTATATCAGGTTTATACTACCTGTAGGGGTATTGAATAGGTACTCAAATTCGTTCATAATGAATTGTGGCAACTTCTACAATGTGTATTGATTCCGTTACTTTTTTTGGCTGTGCATGTGGCGACGTGGGCGATGCTCACTTTGATGCAGCATATGAAACTGCAAAGGTAGTTGCAAGTTCCGGTAGGCGTATCGTAAATGGTGGAGGACCGGGAGTGATGCTTGCTGCTACAGTTGGAGCACAGGAAGTAAACGGTAAAACAACTGCTGTATATTATCGTCCCGAGCTTGCTACCAATTTTAAAGGTGAAGTAGCGGCAAATTTTGCGGACAAGACGTACGAAGAAGAAAACTATATTATGCGTACAAAAAAACTCCTGGAATTAGGAGACGCCTATATTGTTTTTAATGGCGGAACAGGTACTATTTCTGAGTTTGCGATGGCATGGGGAGTAGCTCGTCTGTATATAGATAAACATAAACCCCTTATTTTGTACGGCGAGTTTTGGGAACACCTCATGTATGATTTTAAAAAGCATATGCTGATCCGTCCTGATGAAGAAAAAATATATACCATTGTAAATTCTCCTCAAGAAGCAATGAAAGCGCTGGAAAAATTTGAGCGAGTGCTCAGCAAAAACCCGCATAGCCACAACGAATGCAAAGGTTCGGAATGTGCCCTCTTTTTAGAATAATAGTTTCTCCCCGATCTCTCTGTATTTTTGGTATACTAACCAAATCCTTATTTGAGTCCGAAAGATCGGGCAAGTAGAAAGAGGATACCATGGTTGATTACCGAATCAACCCGAATCATTTGTTCTGGGTCATGGATTCAGACGGGAAGATCATTCCTCCCTATGATCCAAGGAAAGACTGGGAACTAGAGTTTGATGAGGATATTGAACTCCTCTTTGACGACGACGGCCGCGAAAGCGGCGCGGAGCACGACTCCTAAACTAGCTCTTATTGAGCTTTTACAGGGCGGCCCTATACGGGTCGCCCTCATACACTCATAAAATATTTACACTGCTCTGTTATAGTATCTGTAATTTAGATACAATTTTATTACTTACAAAGTAGTTGAAAATTCTAGAAGGCTCAAGAGTGAGTTTTTTTGAGCAGTACTTAGTTGTATTTGGTCAAGTGAAGCAAGTGCCTGACTTTTATATGTTCCCAATAATTTTTCAACTGCAATTTTGGTAGATGGTACATCGTTTGTATTTTCTTTGAGAAGGTTTTGTACGATATTAGAAACACTATTTTTACTATCTAAGTTACCATCTTTACCGGATGTTGTGTCTTGGGAAACATCCAACCAATCATCTCGTATCTGAAAAGCAAGGCCAGTTGCATCAGCGTATTTGTCAAGTATGGTATTATCTCGTTGTGCGATTTGTAACCCTAATTGCAATGGGTACATAAATGAATACTGAGCAGACTTAAATCGTGCTATTTTTTCACTTATCTCAGGTGTTGTTTGTTTCCCCCAATGGATCATTTCATAAAATTGTCCGATACACAAAAATCGCTGCATTTTTGTAAATTGCGGCATGCATTCCGGTAC
>DAOMRL010000112.1:0-2173 GCA_035445865.1 Candidatus Levyibacteriota bacterium | reverse complement strand
TGGAGTGCTAATAGGAAGCGCTGCGGTTGTGGCGTATGGAGTGCTAGGATATCTTGCAGGAAATTGGGTGGGGGAGAAATTAAAGAAAAGATAGTATGAATAAAGAAGATAAAGAAAAAACATCACATGAGAAAGGTGACACTCGATCAGAATCTGATTTGCAGCATGAAATTGATGCAGGAGAATGGATGAGGTTGAGGGAATTTTCTGTCTATAGACGGCGCTCCCGTCAGGGGAAAATTATTGCTACGTTACAAGCACTTACGAATAGGATTATACAACTTGAAAAACTATTTTATCAACTGGTAAGTACACAACCCCAGAAATCCACCAAACTTCTTGCGGAAATAAAGAGACTGAGAGTACTCAAGGAATATCTCCTGCAGTGTCTGATTTGGGAAGAGCAAGGAGATTTTGATGATAGTAGTGTGCCCTATGAATTAGAAGGAATGCTCTGAATTGTTGTATGCATGCCCTCAATATAGTAAAATAGTGTATCCGTTTAGTACGGGCGCATGGCTCAGTGGTAGAGCGCGTTCCTGATAAGAACGAGGTCCTTGGTTCGATCCCAAGTGCGCCCACATTACAGTTATTGTGCTATGCGGTGAATTGTGTTTACTGATAAGAGATAACCAAACGTGGTGCAAATTCAAGTGAGGCGTCATATGATGCAAAGAATTTTCTTCCCCAAGTTCCTTGTGTACCTTTTATAATAATAGAAATACTATTTCCCTGCTGCCAATCAGATCTATTAATTACTTCCTGTATTATTGGTGCGATATTTTCAAATTGATACCAGGTGGCACTAGTCCATAGAGTATTTGAATTGTGATTTACTCGTTGTTGTGTCAGTGTCCGTTGGGTAATTTTATTTGCTGTTGAGAACGTTGGACTATCGGATATTGCCTCAGCTCCAATGTTGACTCCAATGTTAACCCATTGATTTTGAGGAGAATACAGTTCCAGATATGCTGATGTAATGAGTGCATTTTTCGGAATTGTGACTGAATTAAACCGCAGACCACTATAACTCTCAGTAGTAGAGCCTCCTGTTCCAAGCCAGGCTAAAGGGTCAGTGAGTGCAAGAGTACTGTTGACTTGATTAGCATCATCTGAAGATGAGTTAACTTGGATCGACAATACTTGTGATTCAGTTGGCGTAGGGGTTACTGTTGGTGAAGCAGTAGGAGATGGTGTTAAAGTTGGGGTCACATTTGGGGTTGGTGTTGGAGTGGATGTTGGAGTAGGAGTTGGATTGTTTGTTTGAATTCCAGCATTGATCAGGATCTCTGATTCAGTAAGTAGCGGAAATGAAGTGTTATATACCGAATTGAACTTCGATACGATAGCATTTGCAATCAAGCCATTGGGTACTGTTCCTGCGTGAATTGTATCTGAAAGTATCATATGATGAGGCTCATCTCCTACTGTTTTTGTATCGATTTTTTCACCGGCAAAATTTATAAATCCATTGGCATCAATCCTTGAAGCAACTTCTGTCATAAAGAAGTTCCCAGTATCAAAAACAGCAATGCTTCGAGACTGTGCTATCGCAACAAGCTGTTCATTGAGAGAATTCACGAAATTTGTAACACGCTGTCTGTTTGTGGCATTAGGGAATCGTGCGACAACCCCCGGATCCATATTTAAATCAGGGAAAGTTGCAACTTGTACCTGAACATTGCCTGCATTTATTACGGTGTCAAGAATTGTGGTGTAGTCGCTGATAATCGCGTCAAGTTTTGCTTGGAGGGCTGTTCCTGAAGTAGTCCCGTTATATATTTTTTCATATTCTCCATTCCATTCAGCGTAATCATTTCCATTAAATTCTATATGTACATATGATACTTTGCCTGCTTGGATGAGAGATTTCATACCTGTATGTTGCCCGGACATTAGGCCATCATGTACTTTGTGTGCGCTCCTGGCAAAATTATATTCATATCCTCGTCTTCTTGGTTCACCACGTGAGCTATTACTCCACGGACCCAGATTGATGCCTTTTTTAGCCAATAATTCAACCCAACTCAGAGTAGTCGCCGCATATGGAGAGCTTCCAGCTCGATTATCGTCTGCCCGGTATTCATCTGATCCACTATCACCAATTACGCCAAAACCATCCTCCGGAACATTTGTAGGTGTTGGGCTCGGTGGCAAAGTTGGTGTTGTAGTT
>DAOMRL010000111.1:0-2178 GCA_035445865.1 Candidatus Levyibacteriota bacterium | reverse complement strand
AAACCTCAGAATCAGATTACAAAAGTATTCTCTCCGAATTTCTTCAGCGGCAAGTTATCATTTTTGGCCATCAAGTAGTAGATGTGTATTTGCGTGATGTAAAGGGTCTGACTATAGATTCAGAGGGTGTGGTCAAAAAAATAGAAGGAGATCCTCAGGCAATAATACAGGAAATTGTAGGCAGGCTTTCTGTGCTTAGTGATTATGCAGTCAAACATTCACTTGATAGTGTTGTTTTGTCACATGCCCAGTCATCTCCTGTTCCTGCAGACGTTTCCCATCTACCAAGTATGGAAGAAAAAATTCTTGAAAGTATCCCTGTAGCCTCAAATTCTCAAACCTCTTCTTGACACACAGCCATATTTCAGGTTCGATAATAGTAGTATGGAAATTGTTATAGGAATTCTTTTCCTTTCTAACTTCATTTTTGCCGGAGTAGTGATCCATATGCTTCGGAATGATTATGCTAAAAAAGCAGCGATTGAGTCAGGAAAAAAAGAAGCTGCGCGCAAATTTTATGAAGCTCGTGTGTTACAAGAAATTTCAGAGAAAATTGGGTACTCACTGAATGTGCGGACTGTAGCAGAGACAATTGTTGGATCATTTGAAAATTTATATGATTTAACAAGTATTTCGTATGCATTAGTTGAAAATCGCTCAATCACGTTGACGACGGTGCTCAAAGAAGCTGTAGGAAAAAAATATGTTGATAAAGTTAATACCTTAACATTAAATTCCTTATACACGCTTGATGAGTCATTAAAAGGATATACAACATCAATCAATACTCAGCAATCAAAAGATATAAAAAATTATATTGCTTTACATTTTGATCCTACTCCTGAAGCATATTTTATGGTTCCGCTTGTTGTCAATAATATCTGTTTTGGTGTTATCACTATCTCTTCTCGAACCCAAAAAGCTTTTTCAAAAGAGGATATGGATATGGTGTATAAAGTAGTAAATCAAGCTGAGCGGGCAACTGAACGATTGGAAGCGCTTATTCAATCTGAAAATAGCCGTATGATTAACCTTGTTTCCAGTCTACCTACTCCGGCAATTTTATTTTCAAAAGAAGGTGCATCAATCAAGATATCTGCTGCCAATCCTATTGCAAATCAGATCTTAAAACTCCCTGCAAACCCTTCGCTTGATGATATTGTCTGGCGTATGGAAGGTAATATGCAACTTCATACGCTGATAGAAGAAGTATATGAGGGAAGCAAGAGTATTTTTCTCAAAGACGTCTCACTTCAAAATCGCTGTTACAAAGTGTATATCAACCCAGTCTACAATATCTCTCAAAAAGAAGTAATTGGTGTAACCCTTTCTTTGCTTGACGTGACGCTTGAGATGGAGTCTGAAAAGCTACGTGAGAAATTTACTAATATGGTCGTGCACGAGTTACGCGCTCCGATGTCATCGATTAAAGGAGGAGCTTCACTGTTGCTGAAAGGGAATCTCAATAAAGATGACACAAATAAAATGCTTCATATTATCTCAGACTCATCTGAGCGTATGCTTTTACAGATAAATGATCTGCTTGATGCTGCCAAACTTGAGGCAGGTAAATTTGCTGTTGCTCCTGACAGTGCTGATATTAACGAAATTGTCTCGACAAAAGTAGAAGCTTTTTCTTATCTTGCTTCTACAAAACAGATTACGTTAGATTCAGATATAGATACGGCAATTCCAGCTTTCAATTTTGACAAGATGAGGATAGACCAGGTGATAACAAACCTTATCTCAAATAGCTTAAAATTCACCCAAGCAAATGGCCATATTACGCTCAGAACAGAGATAAAAGACAAACAGGTTGTAGTCTCTGTGATCGATAATGGAATGGGCATTCCTGCCGGTAAACAAAACCTGCTATTTGTGCCGTTTAGCCAAATGCAAAGTGCTTTTCGGCGGGATGGTTCAGGACTGGGATTATATATCTCAAGAGGAATTATTGAGTCCCATGGCGGAAAAATATGGATGAATTCAGTTGAAGGGAAAGGTACAACGGTGAGTTTTTCTTTGCCGATGGATCTGAAGATAGCAGCTGAGTCACCTACGCCCGAACCAGCAATTATGCCTCAAAGTCAGAAAGTGGTAAATTAAGAGTTGCTTCTATAACTAGCTTATGGAAGTTAGCTAGTTCATGAATTTCTCAAGGAGAACTTGTTGCAGTTC
>DAOMRL010000110.1:0-2198 GCA_035445865.1 Candidatus Levyibacteriota bacterium | reverse complement strand
AAAACACTCATATATGCCATCACCTGAAACACGAATATCTCATTTCGAAAACAGCTCAGAAATTGGAACTAAACAGTCACTACTCCCTCGTTATAATGGTTTTGAGACTGGATTCTACGAAAAATTTCAATTACAGGGAGATGAAAGACTCGAAGTACAAGCAGAGCTTGATCGTATTTTCTCTGGAGAAGTAAAGTTAGACAGACGCGATATTCCAGCTTTGGTTGATGATGTGATGTCCGTAATTGGAACCGATGTGCGAATTGACAGTGATGAAAGAGCGGCGGACTGGGCATCTGATGTTGAAAATAAGGCAAAGACAAAGACATATTCCCTCACTCGGTTTGCAGATCCTGACGAAGGGCTGCGTATTGAGATAGATACATCTGAATGTTATAAAGCTCGCTTTGGAGATGATGAACAAAATGAATCTCAGATCCTCGCTTCAGAGCAGATAATTTATGAAAACAATCAACTGTCCATTATCCGCAAAGTCGATTTTCCAAGAGGTATAGGTCCATTTGTATTTAAGTCCCTCGCAGGAGATGAGTTCCATTCATTAAACGATCAAGAAATACCGAACCATCACCAAGCAATAAATACCACAACAGTTGTTTCAGTTCTTAATGATCTCTATACAGCATATCTCACGCAAGACAGCGACACATCTATGCCTGCTGAAGATATCTAATTTTGTCTCGAAGCAAGGCTGCAGTCTCAAAATCTAAAGACTTAGCAGCTTCTTTCATCTCTGTGCGAAGCCTTTTAATTAATTTTTCTCGCTGATCGGGAAGTAATACTTCTTTATCCATCATTGGAGCCAGCTCATCAATTACATCTTCTTTTTCAATGAGCTTTTTACGTACATCTTTTTCAACAGTTATAGCAGTAATATTGTTCTTTTTATTGTACTCTAGTTGATATTCACGCCGTCTATCTACTTCTTCAATTGCTGCTTTCATTGAATCGGTATTTTTATCAGCATATAAAATGACTCGAGCATCAACACGTCTGGCTGCTCTTCCCATGATCTGAATAAGTGATGAACGGGAGCGTAAAAATCCTTCTTTATCTGCATCTAAAATTGCCACAAGTGACACTTCAGGTAAATCCAATCCTTCTCTCAGCAAGTTAATCCCTACTACTACATCATACGTACCAAGACGTAAGTCGTCTAATATATCCTGTCGTTTTAAAGTATCAATCTCAGAGTGAAGATACTGCACTTTTACACCTTCTTCTTCTAAATAGGTCGTTAGATCTTCTGACATCCGTTTGGTAAGTGTTGTTACCAATACTCGCTCTTTTCTTGCAACAGTTTCTCGTATTTCACGAAGCAAATCAGGAATCTGTCCTTCAGAAGGTCTGACAATGACTTCTGGATCTACAATTCCAGTTGGACGGATTAACTGCTCTGCTACATTATCTTTCCCTGCTTTTTCAAATTCCCAATCTCCGGGAGTTGCAGATACATAAATCGTCTGTTTGATCTTTTCTTGAAACTCTTCAAATTTTAATGGTCTGTTGTCAAATGCACTTGGGAGCCTAAATCCATAGTTAATCAGTACTTCTTTTCGTGATCTATCTCCGTTGTACATGCCTCGTATTTGAGGCAAGGTAATATGTGACTCATCAATTACCAATATCCAATCATCACCATATGCTTTGTTAAAAAACTCAATGAGTGAAAATGGCGCTTCACCAGGTTTTCGTCCGTCAAAATATCGTGTGTAGTTTTCTATCCCATTTACGTATCCTAACTCTTTGAGCATTTTAATATCATATTCTGTCCGTTGCTGAATACGTTGTGCTTCAAGTATTTTTCCTTGTGATTGTAATTCTTTTACCCGCTCCTCTAGTTCGTGGCGGATACGAACAAATATAGCTTCATAAGTAGTTTGATCAGTGATATAGTGTTTTGCCGGGTACAATACAACTTGATCTACTGTTTTTAAAAACTCTCCAGTGAGTGGATCTAAATATTCAATTTTTTGCACGATGTCTTCTTCAATTACAATACGGATAATCTGGTCTTCATAGGCAGGATATACTTCGATCACTTCTCCTTTGACTCTAAAGCTCCCACGGGCAAAATTATAGTCATTACGACCATACATAAGATCAATCAGTCGGTCCATAACACTTCTTCGATCTGCTTTTTCACCGACAACCAATGATAAAATTGTTTTTCCGTATTC
>DAOMRL010000109.1:0-2271 GCA_035445865.1 Candidatus Levyibacteriota bacterium | reverse complement strand
CCTTCTCCTCCACCGTGTGGATGTGATTTTGGACTCATCGCAACACCGCGTACGGTTGGACGGATACCCATCCGTCTTTTTGCACCAGCTTTACCAAAAACACGATCTTTGGCATGTACATTGCCAAGCTGGCCAATTGTAGCATAATTTACCCCATTTATCTTGCGAACCTCTCCACTCGGAAGCTTTACTTGTACATACGCTCCTTCACGTGATTGAATGATTGCTTGATTACCAGCAGAGCGTACAATCTGGCCACCTTTTCCTCTGGTAAGTTCTATATTATGAATAATACTTCCAACCGGCATATTCATCATTGGCAACGCATTCCCTGCTTTTATTTCTACTTTTTCACCAGCCATGACCGTATCACCAACTTTTAATCCAACCGGTACTAAAATATATCGTTTATCTCCGTCAACAAAGTTGACTAACGCAACATCAACAGAACGATTTGGATCGTACTCAATTGCCGCAACTTTTCCTGCAACACCCGCATTGTTTCGTTTAAAATCAATCATACGATAAAATCGCTTGTGACGACCACCTTGATGACGAACAGCAACCTGTCCACTTGAGTCTCGTCCACCATGTTTTTGTAAAATAACTTTTAGTTTTGCCATATTATTCCTTTACTTCTTCAAAAATATCAATTTTCTGATCTTTTGCCAGCTGAACCCGTGCTTTTTTATATGTCAGATCTTGTAAATTTCGTCCTTTTTTTGTAAATCTCATCTTTGATCCCTTCACAATATTTGTTGCAACGCCAACTACTGTCACCCCAAACATTTCTTCAACAGCAAGTTTAATAGCTGTTTTATTTGCATTGGTTGCAACGATAAATGAATATCGTCCGCGTCCTGCTTCAGCAAATGATTTTTCACTAATTATTGGTTTTTTAATAACATTGTGTATCTGTTTCATACTTATTCTTTACCTTTCACAGTTTCCACTTTATCTTTGTTTACGTAAATTTCATTCATTTTTCCGACCGCATCTTTCATAAAAAGTACATTTTTGTGATTTAGGACAGTATACGTAGATAGTGTAGACACATTCGTTGCATCAAGTCCTTCAATGTTACGAGCTGCTTTTTTAACCGCTTCAGCATTATCTGTCACAAACAATACTTTATTCCCTTTTCCTTTTTTATCAAGCATATTGAGTGCTTTCAAAGCAGTCATAATTTCTTTTGTTTTTCCATTTACTCCTTGTGTGTCCAGAACCATAATCTCTTTATTTACTAATTTTTGTGTTAATGCACTAAATAATGCTGCTTTTCTCATTTTTGCAGACATTTTAAGAGAAAAATCACGAGGTTTTGGTCCAAATGTTGTACCTCCACCGATAAATAATGGCGCAGAAAGAGCACCATGTCGTGCTCGTCCGGTACCTTTTTGACGATAAATTTTTCTCTTTGAAGCAGTGACATCTCCTCGAGTCTGTGTTCGTGCTGTTCCTTGTCTTTGATTTGCAAGATATACCCGTACAGCCTGAGCCATCAAAATCGGGTTTACTTTTGCTCCAAATATTTCAAGCGGAAGCGTTACTGATCCTGCAGCTTTTCCGGTCATATCAACAACACCAATAGTTAACTTCCCGCTTGTTTTATTTTCAAGTACTTCTTTTTTCACAGCTTTTATTGTCGCTTTCTTTTCAGCTACTTCTTTTTTAGTTTTTGTTGTTTTTTTGGTTACTTCGGCCATATTGAATGTATAAGACTTATTATTTAGTCTCTTCCTCCTTTTCTGTTACCCCTGTTGCTTCATCAGCAATATCTTGTGCCTGTTCTTTGTCTTGAGCAATAGCTTCTTCTGAGGTGTTTTCTTCAGGAGTAGATTCAGCAACTTCTTCTGTTACAGAAGTATCTTCAATTACTTCATCAGCTACTACTGTTTCTTCAACAGCTGGGGCATCTACTACTACTTCAGATGTAACTTCTTCTTCAGATACTGCAGTTTCTTCTACGATTTTAAATAATGGGGTGAATTTTTTATCATGTCCTACTTTTTTAACTTCAATAAGTGTTCCTTTTGGCCCTGGTACTAATCCTTTTATGTATAAAACACCGTCTACAATATCTAGTACCATCAGATTTTGTATAGTAACTCGTTCATTACCCATACGCCCTGCCATTCTTTTTCCTTTGTATACGCGTCCAGGAGTAGCAGATTGACCGATAGATCCAGGTGCACGGTGTCTGTCTGATTGTCCGTGGGTTTTTGGACCCCCATGGAATCCGTGACGTTTAACAACACCTGCATATCCTTT
>DAOMRL010000108.1:0-2365 GCA_035445865.1 Candidatus Levyibacteriota bacterium | reverse complement strand
AATACATACTTTTGCGGATCGCTACCGTGCTCATGGCCAAAATAACATTTCCCATTTCCGGTAATCGGGTTTGTTACAACCGGTGGGTGCCAGGTAGGATATTTTTTACCGTCATATGCAACTACGTAATACTCTTTATGAGCAAGTGATACATCTGTGCCATCGTCACATTTATCATACTTTGGATTTGGAGCATTTTTTGCACCGGGTTGCCATTGGTTTAGTGCCATACTCTCATCTTGTGCGCCCCCACCATGATGAGGTGGTGGTGTAGTTGTTGGTGCATTAACTACGAAATCAATCCAATTGGAAAAGACTCGAGTCTCACCTGTTGAAGAGGTAAATCTGGCATATACGGTTTTTCTACCAGGTTCAGAATTAGAGAAAGTATATCCGGCTTTGAGTGGATGTGTAGTATATGGAATAATTTTTTTATTAACAGTAAATTGCGCATCTTCTGCAAGCTCAACTTGAGTAGTATGAGGTGCAATAGTTGGAACTGTAGTATTTGTAGGAAGCGGTGTTCGAGTTGCAGATGGTATAGTTTGTGTAATTGTAGGCGGAGTTTTAGTTGCTGTAGGTGGCAATGGAGACGGTGTTCGGGTAGGAGTATTTGGTATTCTTGTTGCGGTTGCGATTGGAGCTTGTGTTGAGGTTGGTTGAGGAGGTGTAGTACCTGATACAGTATAGGTAACGACCAATTGAGGCGCTAAGGATTGACTTTGATCAAAACTGGTAACTGATTTTCTTGACCAACCAAATCCTGATCCTTGCAATAGGATGCTCATGCTATTTCCGTTATTCCAATCAGATCTATTTACCACTTCTTGCACGACATTGTTCATTTCATCTAGTGTGTACCAACTATTCGAATTCCAGCGGCTCAAACTTGAATGGGTTACAGAGTTTGAAGTGAGACTAGCTTGAGATGATTGAGAGGTTATAGCAAATGGCAGACTATTTCCGATATCTTGTGCAAATAGAGTAAATGACATAGGTCTCCATTGTGAAGCAGCAGAATGAACCCGAAGTTTGGCAGAGTCAATTTTAGCGCCTTGAGGAATTGAAACATTATTAAATCTATATGCTGTCCAACTATTATCAGATCCCATCCATACGGTTTTGCTACTCGTAAGCAGTTTTGATCCGTCTACGTTGGCATCATCACCTGAAGAATTTACTCTATATGTGGCAGTTGCTGTACCTTGAACGGACTGCACACCAGCTACATCCTGATCAACATTTTCAAGAGCAACTTTCGGCCACGGAGAAGTGAGGGTAACTGAGACGAATGGCGATTGAATTTCAGTAATTGGTGCCCCTGCATCATTTGTGAAGTAAATATTATTACTATCACCAGCTGCAGCTTTTGAGCGATCATCCAGACTTCTTTGTGAATTCACGACTGCAAATGTAACTCCGATCACAGCAACAAAAGTAAAGACAGATATAAGTACAGAATATTTTTTAGAAATCTGCTTTAGAGATAATGATCTTTTTTGTACTGGATGAACCATAGAATGTTTCAAGATGTAAATATAGCTAATCAGTACACCGATCATTTGTCAATAGACTATTTTGTAAGAATATATATTTGAGCAGAGAAAAATAAATAACAAATTGTACTGTACAGGTTATGAATAAAAAGTGGTCTTATTATTTAATAAGTTGACTTTTAATTAGGAGCGTGAACATTATTTCCACCATAATTTCGATTAGCCCCAATAGCATTTGATTCAAATGGATATTGATAGTTGCCTGGAGTATCCTTTGGTTTTAAGTAATGTTTTACTGAACCAGTAAATGGTGCGGTCTGTGCGTTATTACCAAATGGATCAGCATACCAAATAGTATTGCTACCTGTATTAGATACTCCCATGTTGTTAAAGTAAAACTCTCTTTTTACTCCGTTGAATGCGGATCGGGGATCATCCCATGCCATAGTATTAATTTGTCCGTAGTTAGTCATATATTCACATTCGCCTCCTCGAGCCTTTTGTGCCCCACTATTTTCACTCATGTAGCATACATCTACTGATCTACCCACATTATCTGCTTTATCTTGTGCATTTCTCGAAATTCCATAAGAATTTGCATCGTCACCCGACCAGAAGAAGCGACTTGGACCGAATACTGCAAAGTGAGGATCATAGTATGCAAGCTGTGTACCATTTGAAGTACGGACATAATTACCTGAGATCCAGTCCTCGTAAAGTGCATCAGAGTAGAGTGACCAAGATCCCTGTGGTACCAAGATATGGTCTACGACAGCATCAATATCTCCTATAGCCCGTCCGATAACATTATCTCCACTGGATGGAGAGTTGGATGGAGAAGCTTCACCTACAAATTTAAAATATGGGGT
>DAOMRL010000107.1:0-2390 GCA_035445865.1 Candidatus Levyibacteriota bacterium | reverse complement strand
AAATATCTCCCAAAATGTCTGGAAGCACTCAATCATCAAACATTCTCAAAAGAAAACTATGAAGTAATTGTTTCAGATAACAACTCTACAGATAAAACACAAGAGATCGCAAAACAATTTGGAGCACGAGTTGTACAGGCACAAAAACAAGGCAATACCTTTGCACTGGAAAAAGGATGGGCAAGTGCAAAAGGAGATATAATAGCAGGGACAGATGCAGACACAGTTCCTGACTCTCGCTGGCTTGAAGAGATATCCAACACATTTTCAGATGAAAAAATAGTTGGACTTACCGGAAAGGCAACCACTGATTTTGATTCACTCTTTTTAAAAATTTTTACTTCAGTGCTTTATGATCTCTTTTTAAGAATTTCATTTGCATGCGGTGTACCCAATCTATCGGGGTTTAATATAGCATTCAGAACAGAAGCCTATAATAAGGTGGGGGGTATCAACGTCACCTTAACAATGAGCACCGATGTAGATTTAGGAAAGAGATTAAAAAAAATTGGGAAAGTAGTATACAGTCCAAACGTTAAAGCAACTACTTCTGCCAGGAGATGGAAAGACGGATTTTGGAAAACACTGTGGGAATATATTGACGGATACATCTCTGTAAACTTTCTTCATAAACCACCAGTTACCAAACAAAAAGTAATACGCTGATTAGTTATTCTGCTTGATTTCATAGTATAATAAGGATCATAAATATGAAAATTGGTTTTTTTACAGACGGATATTTACCTCAAAAAAATGGCGTTGCTACATCCGTAGCTGAGTATGCTCAAGGACTCCAAAAAAAAGGTCACTCCGTTACAATTATTGCTCCTAAATATCCACGGTTCAAAGATAAAAAAAATAATGTTATCCGTCTTTCATCAATCAACTACAAAAAAAGTATTGGGGTAAGACTCGCAGTCTACTTACCGGAAAAAGCATTTAGAGAATTACTCAAATTGGATTTTGATGTTATTCATGGTCATGGAGACGGACCAGTTACTATGCTTGGATGGATCATCGCAAAACAAAAAAATATCCCTTTTATCCTCTCTCATCATACATTTTGGAATAAATACACTCACTATCTCCCTGCAGGAATTTTAATCCGTCCTCGTATGGTTGAAAAATTCACTCAGCTTTTTGCAAATTCCTGTAACGCAATTATTTCACCAAGTAATATGTCGAAAAAAGAATTAGAAAGTTATGGTGTTTCAAAACCTATTACCGTGATCCACCACGGATTGGATTTATCTAATTATCAAAAAGGAGACACACAATTTTTACGCAAAAAACTAAAAATTGCTAATAATCATAAAATTTTACTGTATGTCGGCCGTCTTGGAAAAGAAAAATCTGTTGATCTACTGCTCCATGCATTTAAAAAGGTACAGCAACAGAGTCCTCATGTATCTCTTGTGGTCATCGGAGATGGACCACAAAAGCAAGATTTACAACATCTTGCAAAAACACTTGGTATTGCACAGAACACATATTTTATTGGTGAGATTGAGTACAGTAAAATTCCTTCTGTTTTTCATAGTGCAGACATTTTTGTATTTGCATCTAAAACCGAAACATTGGGGAAAGTTATCCTTGAAGCAATGGCAGCGGGATTACCAACAGTTACTTTGAATATTGCACCATTTAAAGAGTTATTAACAAATAACAAAGAGGGAATTCTTGTATCTTCAAATCCTACTGCATTTGCTAAAGGTATTACTACCTTAGTACAAGATGACGTACTCCGAAAAAGTATGGGAGAAAATGCACGGAGGAAAGCAGATCAATTTTCTATCGAACATGCAGTTAAAAAAATTGAAGATATTTATGTAAAGTTATATGAATTACGGAAAAAACGACGAATTACTTACATTATTTCACGGGTTCGTGATTTTATCGATGTAGAGTTTAGATAGACCTAAAAAAGCCAGAGAAGAAATAGTAGTTTTGTCTCCAGTAAACGGGGAATAGTTTAACGGTAGAATGGGCGGCTGGGGGTCGTCCGGCCGGAGTTCGACTCTCCGTTCCCCGACTCTTCATCTGATTATCTCTCAATATTTTTCGAGTAAATTACTCGCTTGATTTTTGGCGCAGATCTGATATATTTAATGTACTCTATGGCACGAACACCAAAAGTTACTATCCCCTCAGGAGACCAAAAAGAAGACGCAACGGAAAAAATGAATGCCATTAAAATGGCAATGGAGCAAATCGAACGACAGTATGGTAAGGGATCTATCATGCGTTTTGGAGAAGCAGCAAAAAGGCTCCAGATTGATGTTATTCCTACTGGAGCACTCCCCCTTGATATTGCACTGGGCGTTGGAGGTCTTCCTCGTGGGAGAATTGTTGAAATTCGGCGCTTGCCACGGCGGCTTGCCGTCGCCATA
>DAOMRL010000106.1:0-2401 GCA_035445865.1 Candidatus Levyibacteriota bacterium | reverse complement strand
GGTACAATAAGGAGATGAAAATGTATATGTTTTTGCTTGGGCGCAACCCAGATCTCTCGCTTGCCGAGCTAAAGAGTGTTTTTTTGCGGCTCAGTTTACCATTTAAACTGATACAGCACGCAGGGGGAGTTGCGTTAGTCGAAACCATTGATCTGCCAATTGAGTCAATCAATACAATACTTGGTGGTACCGTTAAAATCGGTACGATACTGGAAAAACTACCATTATCAGCAATCCATGATTTACCCGATCTTTTTATTACAGAAGTGTTATTTAATGAATTTTTTGCAAAGGAATTAAAAAAAGTTGAGTTTGGAGTGAGTATTTATTCGTGTGGCGGAAAACATGCAGATATAATAAAGACGACAGATTTACATAGTGAAATAACTCAATCAATAAAAAAAGAGCTTGAATCACACGGTATTAAATCACATTTCCCTCAAATACGGGAAACAGAGTTATCATCTGCATCCGTAGATAAAAATAAGTTGCTTAAAAAAGGTGCAGAGATACTGATTGTTGTAACACAAGATTCACTATTGGTAGGCAAAACAGGTGCAGTACAGGAATTTGAAGCATTTAGTAAACGTGATTTTGGCAGACCCGTACGGGACATGAAATCAGGTGTTATGCCACCAAAACTTGCACGTATGATGATTAATATTGCACAAGTTCCATTAAAATCTACTCTCCTCGACCCATTTTGTGGGAGTGGAACGATGGTTCAGGAGGCACTTGTATTAGGATATAGAAATATTGTGGCAACTGACAAATCAGAAAAAGCGATTCGTGATACACAAAAGAATACCGATTGGTACATTTCTAAAATTAATCCTGAAGCTCAATCAGCACAGGTAGAAATAAAACATGTGGATGTTAAAAAGATTTCCCACGTATTACAGCCAAACTCTGTACAGGCAATTGTTACGGAGCCGTATTTAGGGCCGACATTAAAAAAACGGCTTACTCCTCAACAAGCAAATCACTCAATTAAAGAATTAACTGATTTATATCTCTCAGCCTGGAAGCAATTCCATACAGTCTTGGCACCTCGCGGGAGTGTTGTTATGATCTTACCGGCATTTCAAGGACATATCACAAGTTACGTAGAGATTTTAGATGATATAGAGAAAATGGGATTTACTCAAGAACAATTATCCGGAAGTCAGAGAAAATCAGTGCTTGTGGGTACAGGTCGTGACTACGTACTTCGGGAAATTGTGAAATTTGTGAAAAGATAACAATATTAACGCTTTGTAGGAATAATTGTTTCGGTGTTAATTTCAACTCCTGTTTTCTTTTGTAAAATATCTTCTATTTTTGTCAGAATTGATTGTGCCCAGATTGCGTATCCTAGATCTGATGGGTGTAATCCGTCTTCAGCAAAAATTTCAGGGTAATTTTTACCTAATACTTTTGTGTGAGTGTACAAATCAGCGACAATAATACTATGGTTGTGTGCTGTTTGCTCAATAATTTTATTAAATCGTCCGCCTTGTACTTTGCAATAGGTCCTTAAAACAGGTGGAATTGATGGTACATGGGAAAAGTCAGGAATTGTATTAATAACTATTGTAGCATCTGTCTGATCAGTAAGAGTTCTCAGAAGTAAATCTAGATGGGCAGTAAACTGTTTAATACTTTTTCTTTTAAAAATGTCATTTGCTCCAATTGAAATGGTTATCAGATCGGGTTGTGATTCAATTGTTTTTTGTAACTGAGTCTGAACCACATCTGCAACGTGTACTCCTCTTTTACCAAAATTATGATAGGTAACCTTTTTATAACTTTTTTGTAATGCTGAGTTAATGACGGCAGTATAGGTTTTTGAGATATGAGATGCACCGATCCCCTCAACAGTACTATCTCCGAGTGCAACATATGTGAAACTATCATCAATAAAAAAATAGTTGATGTAGGGAATTTTGGAAAAAAAGGATGAAAAGTTCATACGAAAGATAATTATACTATGGATGTAAAGTTAAATAATTAGGATAAAGGAGGGCTAGCTTTAAGAATTTTTAGGCTGCTACTTTTTTCTTTGCGTTTTTTTGGGATTGTTCGTAGCGCTTTTGTTTTTCAAGCAGTAATGCTTCTTTCTTTTCTCTTTCCTGTTTAAATTTTGCGTCTACGATTTTTTTGGCACTCTTCATCTGGACACACTGTTTCGGTGTGTGTTATGAAAGAGCTGCCAAAAAAGTTCGTTACTTCTTCTTTCCAAGTCTTTGAGACTATTCGCTCTTTACCACATCTAATACACGGAGTTGAATTACTGTTCATACATATACCTCGTCTTTCTTGTAGTGATTACCAACGGTTACCACCTTTTCTATCGCGATCTCGGTCATTACCTCGATTTGATTTAAAATCTCGGCCTCCACCACTGCGTCCTCCGCCGTAT
>DAOMRL010000105.1:1484-2419 GCA_035445865.1 Candidatus Levyibacteriota bacterium | reverse complement strand
ACGTTCCTTATGGACCAGCAATTGTTGAAAAGAAAAATAATTTCGGGATCATTGAAAATGAAAAAGGGTTGTCGTGTAGCATTACGCATAGAATTCCACAAAATATTAATCTTGTATTGGGTAGAGAAAATTCGATAGAGATACAAGTAAAAAAGAGAAAAGAAAACCCTTATGATTTTATAAAAGAATACACAAAAGAAGAGATTCGTGATTTTTCAATAATGGAGGTCCCGCTAGAAGTGTTTATGGATATTGATGTTCCCTATACGTTGGAAAGGGCAGAGATAGATATTTTTGATACACTACTTAAGTAAATAGCCTGTTATATTGATATAATTGCATATATGACAATTCACAACGACTATGATCTTGCTCCACTTCTGTGGTACAAAATAGGGGGAAAAGCAAAATATCTCCTTGAGTGTAATAGTCGAGATGATGTGCTGGAAGCGCTTGATTTTATCCAAAAAGGATCTATTCAAAAAGTGTTTTTCTTAGGAACCGGTTCAAATCTTGTTTTTACTGATGAATATTTTGACGGTGCAATAATATGTTTTGCCAAACCTGACACTCCTTCATTTACTGTTGATGGAAACATTGTTACAGCATATGCCGGTGAAATACTCGGAGAATTTATAGAGTTTGCATTTAAAAACAACCTCATTGGACTTGAATGGGCAGGTGGATTACCAGGTACTGTTGGAGCAGCTGTTCGAGGGAATGTCGGAGCATATGGAGGGGAGATAAAAGATACGCTTGTCTCAGCAGATGTAGCAATAATTACAGACGAGGGTATACAAGTCAAAACACTTACTAACGAAGAACTGAAATTTGAATATCGAGGAAGTGTAATAAAAGAACATAACAATACAATGATTGTTCTCTCAGCATCATGTCAGTTAAAAAAAGCTAACGCACAGGAAGTTTTAGAGGCG
>DAOMRL010000105.1:0-1472 GCA_035445865.1 Candidatus Levyibacteriota bacterium | reverse complement strand
CAACAGCGAAAAGAGAGACATCCGCTTGAGTATCCCAATTGTGGATCTGTATTTAAAAATATTCGTAAAAAAGAAGATATCGAAAAAGTATTGGCTGTATATCCTGATATAAAGGAGAAAATAGAAAAAGACTGGTATGGCAAAGTTTCGATGGGATATCTTATCCAACGTCTTGGGTTACAAGGTTATAGAGTTGGGAACGCTCAGATATCTGAAAAACACGCGCTTTTTATTGTAAATCTAGGCGGTGCTACATCTCAAGATGTGCGAAGTATCATTAATACGGTTACAGAAAAGTGTGAAGAGACATTTGGCTTTACTCCTGAAGTAGAGGTGGAAGTTGTGAACTAGTACAGGTAGGGAATGAGTTTTTTTGTCTGAGCCTTATATGTTCCGTATTCTTTAAAATGTTTATCAAGATATTTTTCCTCAATATTTGTTTTAACAAGTAACACCACATGCAATATGATCAGTGCAATGAATCGCTCAAGTGAATAATCATTGAATACTAACGCTGTAGCGATAAGCATAATTCCAAGATACATTGGATGACGAATGAGTTTGTATGGTCCGCCAGTCACCAGTGCAGCGCTTTCAGGAACTTCAGGCAAAAGACTAAACTTTGTAGTTCTGAGTGCATAAAATGCCCAAACACTCAAAAATACCCCACCAAGTAATAATGCAAGAGAGATTGAGTAAGTCGGTATAACTTCTCCGGTAAAGAAAATATAAAAGAGGGCAACTAATTGAATAAGTACAAGCAGAGTAGATTTTGAACCTTTCATATTTTTAGTATAGCATACTACTCTGCCCCAATGATGATTCGGGCATCACCTGTTCCGGTGTAGGTTGAAGTAGATTCTCCGATTGTATAATCACTCCCTAAATCTTTTTTTAATAAATTAAGAAAATTTTTCTTAGTGCTTGATACTTCGATGACTGTTGACTCATAATCACTTGTATCAGCATTTCCAGTTGATGTCACATCATACCCCAAACTTTTCAATTTGGTTGATAATTTTCCTGCTGCACCTGATACTCCGCTTCCATTCAAAATAACTACTGAAAGATCAGCTCGATCCAGACCGCTTGCTTTATCAACAGAGTCTGATGGTTCATCATCAGTATCGGTTGGAGTTATTGTTGTATGTATCTCCTCAGGTGTCGGAGATGGAGGTATATCTGTTGGTTCGTCAAATTCAATTGCTGTTGGTGCAGCATCTTTTAAGTCATTGTTACGTGAACTTAAAAATTGAGCCGTACCAATACCTATAATAAGAATGAGTAAAAGAAAAAGTACAACATACAGCGCTTTTCCAGGTGTTCGTGGTGTATGGTTAGTAGAGCGGGAAGCGTATGATTGAAATGGTGGGACTGTTTTCTCTGCCATGTACTCAACACATTATAACGACAACAGGCACTGTAATCAATTCTTTTTTATTTTTATTAATTTTTTGGAAGAGCAAAGGGTT
>DAOMRL010000104.1:0-2457 GCA_035445865.1 Candidatus Levyibacteriota bacterium | reverse complement strand
TATCTTGACTAATTCCACAAGACGGTGGTCCAATTGGAGTTGCTCGACTGACGGGATTATTGGGAGCAGAGGGCGTGTCTCCAACAATTTCGTCATCGTTGACAGGCTTTTCTCGAACAGGCTCAGACTGTTGTACTGTTCTTTTTACCTGTACTTCAGGTTTAAGAGCGAAAGTGCCAAGCTGTAGTTGTTCTGCATCAATTGCGATATCTTTTGAATTTTTCATCAACGAACTGGTAGATAACGCGTTTTGATACAGCGTTATAAATTGTACCAAGTTGGCATGGGTATCGAGCTCAGATGATTGTGCGTCATTTGTATCTTGTATTGAGAGCGTTGTATATTGAGATGCATAAAAACTCCCTAGATTACCATCAGAATTTTGTGATTGACTTTGGGTACCATAGAGTACTTTGTCAGGAGCGATACTCCCTATAAGAAAACGGCTTGATAACGCAGAGATCATATGTAGGGTATCGTCTTGTACTGTTCTACGGTATATTCCTTGTTCTATTGTGTCGCTTGATAGGACAGTAACGATTATGCTTCCATCATCATTGGTATTCCAGCGTGGCCTACTGTATTTGGTGGTGTCAGAGGCTGTTAAGTGACTGATCTCAAGGCTTTGTGTATCAAGGACAGAAATTGTGTTACTAGTAATAACTGCCTTTCTGAATCCGTCAACATCACTCAATCCATCTGATTTGTCATATCCCAGGAAAAGCAGGTGCTTGCCATCTGGAGAGAGCTCAGGTTTGGTGCCATACGTACCGTTTTGCATATTTGCAAGATCTCTTTTATCAGTACCGGTAAAGTTGGAAACACTCATCCCATATGCCCACCCAACACCAGAGTTAGGGAGAAATCGATCCATAAAGACTGTCCCGTCATTTAAAATTGCCAGAGGATAGCGCACCGGGTTCTCTACTGTAGCAACTTCATCATAGATGAGATTTTTTACATTTGGTTTTGTAGTCTCTGCAGTATATACTCTGGATCTGCCCCCAAGTAGTACCTCTGCTTCATCTTGTGTTTGTTGCACTTCCCAGAGTGAGATATATTTTTTGTCAGGAGATAGTACATAGTCATCTATTCCAAAGCCTTCACTTGCTTGAAGTAAAACTGTTTCTTGCTGAGTAGTAAGATCATATGTAACAACTTCTCTCCCTTGATCATGTACATTTGTTTGTGCAATGTACATAAGTGTATCATCGTCAATGACACTTACCTTTTTTATGTCAAAGGGTAGTTGTGCAAGTACACTATCTTTGCCTGTAGAGAGATCATGTGCAAAAATTACTGAACTGTTTCCTGACCAGGAGCCATAAACAAGTGTATACGGTGCAATATTTACAATTTCATCAGAGGTATTCTCCTGAGTATCTTTTTTAGTATCTGAGCTATCATTCCTCACTTGTGCAACTCCGTAGAATACACCAATAATAAGAACAACAATCACAGCTAAAAAGAGAATAATACTTTTTGGAGAAAGGTTTGAGAATCGGTTATTTGGAATATCAGGTACAGGAGATACAGTAGGAGTAGATTGTATTGACGGTGTATTTTCCATGTCTTATTCAACGATACCAGAAATTTCAATTGCGGTAAACCCAAAGCGTTTAATAGGATCAAATGTAGGTGGTTGTATAGAATAGTTAGGTTTTTGGTCAAGATTTTTAAAGTAGAAAACTATATTTCTATACACATCAGGTTTCGGATCAAATGTGATAGGCAGAATTGCATGAGATGTATCGTGATCAAAAAAGCTTACAAAAACATATGGTGCATTGACTACAGATTGTGCATAGTCTTGTAAATCTTTTGCTTCTTTTTCGTTAAGGTCCAACTTTTTAGAATACTCAGATATTGTTTTTGCTAACTCAGATTTTTTAATAATAGATCCGTATTTTGGTGGAGGGATCCTTTTAACTGCTGAGATATAGTTAAAGTCAATTGAATCATACGTATTTCCATTAACTGACATCATCCCATCTTTTTTGAGTACTGCACTAAATTTACCGGTTTGTGATGGAACTGTCTCTGATACGGGGGTTAAAATATTAACAGATACATTTTGACCTTCTTTTCCATATAAATAGAGCGGAGAGTCCCAACAGATACCTGCCTGAGCTCCTGCGCTTATACACTCCTTACTATCTGGATCAGCAACTCCTAGGCTCTCACATTGGGCATTTGTTAATTCTCTACAGCGAGGACATCCTTCAGTATTCGGTTTGCATTGTGATTGTTGAACTGCTCTGGTTGGTGCAAGCTCGGATTTAATAGAGAATGTTTTAAGCTGGAGGTTGTTTCCATTTGGTTGAGCGGTATTGACAATGGTTGTAAATGATCCAAATGATGTAGCAGGGAGGATAGCAATAAGTTGTTTTAACTCAACAGCTGTTTGAAGCTTGGTTGTTGCCTGTGTTTGTGGGTTCTAAATACTCAATGAAGTAT
>DAOMRL010000103.1:0-2484 GCA_035445865.1 Candidatus Levyibacteriota bacterium | reverse complement strand
AGATCAAATTGTTTATGCTGTGCATTTTCTGGCAAAAATGCATAATCTTTGTAAGCAATCTCTTTTATCTCAGGATAGTGTTGCATTGCGTACAGTGAGAGAAGTGCAAGGTCGTATGGAGTCGAGTAGTGTCCTTTTGCATCAAATCCTTGCGGATTTGTAAATTGACTATTATGCATCCCTATCATTTTTGCTTTTTGATTCATAGCTTGTATAAATATTTTGTCTTTGTATTTTGCATCAATCCCTTCTTTAATAACCTCAGTTGCATCATTTGCAGAAGTAAGCAACATCGCCTGCAGAAGTTCTGAGAGAGTCATTTTTTCTCCGGGCACAACACCTATTTTTGTTGGAGGAATAGATGCAGCCTTTTTGCTGACGACAAATTGTTCAGATGGATCTGCAAGATCAAGTGCTATAACAGCAGAGAGTACTTTTGTTAAAGAGGCAATAGCAGTAGGCGTTGTAGCATTTTTCTCTGCCAAAATTTCATTTGTATCCATATCAACAACAATATATGCTTTTGCTTCAATCTCCAGAGGAGAAAGTCCAAGTTGTTTTTGTAAAACAATGGTATTTTCTTTTTTGGCAAGTTTTGGCGTTATGATATCGGCAGCTTCAACAACCTGTTTGTCAGCAAGCGGTGAGAATAAAGAAGGAACACCATTGAGATTCTGGAAAAATGCCATTGCAAATCCTCCAACAAGCGCTATCCAAAATGGCCTGCGATTAAAGGTTGCGATATTTATTCCTTTTATATGTTTGAGCAGTATTTCCATGTATTTTTACAGGTTTCCAATCCTTTTGTTCACAACAGACGCATCAGCATATTTTGTGCCAAATTTCCTATTCAGTAATGCCCAGAAATCTTTTTTACCATCATCAAATCCAAGCGCCCACATACCGACTCCTCCTAAGTTTTTTTGTTTTGCAAATTCAAATTTTAAATCCAGTGATTTAACGTCATCAATAAAAACCATTCTCCATGTTCCGCTATTTGCTGAATAATATGCTTTCCATCCGACCTGTCCAGCCTCATCCCATCCGGAGACATATTCATATATTCCAGGCATATCTTGACTGATATGTCGATCTACTAATGTATATGTTTGCGCAAATCCCCGTCCATACCCAGTTGTGGCCTTTACTGCCGGTGAACCAACATTGTAGTTATACCCGTACCACGGAACACCTAAAATCAACTTTTCTGCTGGCATATGAACAAGAAAATCTTCAACAGCAGTTGAGACGTCATACCAGTATTTCCCTTCTTTATGACCGTATAATGGAGCCGTAGGTATAGCGTTATCTGATGAAGCAACTGCAAAGTCATATGCCATCATAAAAATTCCATCACTATTTTCACTGATTTGTGCCACGTCATAGAGCATGCGCAGTTTTACTGCTGAAGCATACACAGAAACAGTAACTTTTGCGTGTGGATTTTCAGCATGCATCGCATCTGTCATATTTTTGACATACTGGCTATATAAAGCTTTATATCGTGAACCTGGGTTACCGGTATATTCAAGATCAATATTTACTCCGTCAATTCCACGTCGCTGTACTAAATCTACAGTTTCGCGTATTGATCGTTCTTGAGCGACCGGATCATCAAGTAATGCTTTGATCTCACTGTTTTCCATCTGGGTAATTGTTAGCACCACACGCGTACCGTGTTGATGTGCTTTTTGGAAAAGTTGTGTTGCGGTATCACTCTCAAATGTTTGGTATCCCTGGTACTCAGTATCCAGTGATCCATCACCTTTGACTGGTACACCAAAATATGCGAGTGTTGTTAAAACATTAAAATCTACATTTTCTAATTTATTAATAGTCCAGTAGGGTGCAAAGCCAAAAACCTCTTTTTGAGATTTTGCTTCTTTTAGTGGTTCAAGCCCACCAAATCCTCTGGCAAGCGGAGAAATTATGTCAAAATTTCCGGTAAGTAGAGTATTTAAAATAAATATCAGAAATATGATCAGCGAAAACCGTTTATTTTTGATGGTATGTAATGTATGTTGTGTATTAAAAATAGTAGTCACCAATCCTTAAAAAATAATAGAACAGGGCATAGGTAAATTATTAATTAGCTTGATTTGTCAATCTAAATGCTCGCTTCGTTTCTGAATTTTTACAAACATTGAGTTTATACCATGACAAAATCCTGACGTCAACTATATCAGTCTGTATCAATTTAAAATTCAAGATAAAAATCAGTAAGGAAAGGGTAACATTTACGGTATTTTCTTACATTTCGGAGTCAAGTTTAGGTAAATGTGGAATGCAGATACTACTATAACAAAGAAATGTAAGAGTACCAAGCAAGGTTTTGTAGAGTTATATTGTATTATCCTGAGATTTTGGTACAATATACTACACATTGGGCTGGTGGCGAAATGGTAGACGCGTACGCTTGAGGGGCGTATGGAGCAATCCTTGGAGGTTCAAGTCCTCTTCAGCCCACCAGAGAGAATGAAACCT
>DAOMRL010000102.1:0-2484 GCA_035445865.1 Candidatus Levyibacteriota bacterium | reverse complement strand
CGTATAACAGTTCACCAATTAAGGCTTTTCTATTTTCACGGATATAGTTAACCGGACGAGTTATTTGGTCTTCCAAAACATATACAACCTGTGGACATTTACAACGAGGGTCTTCATCTGCGTTAAATTTCAACCCAGCAGCCTCAACTTCACCCAGTATTCGAATCACATTGACTAAAAAGTGAGTATCAAGTGCGATAATTCCGTCTACTTCTTCATATATTGAAGACTTTTCATACAGCGTATTAAATTCATCCATTGCTTCGACAAAGTCAGGTGAGATATTTGAATCACGAATATTTAATGTAGATACCTCTAAGTATTTACGCAAAATATCAGGAGCTGCTGGTTTTGCTCTGATCGTATCATCCAAATCGTAAATATTAGATGAACGTTCAACAGAGATCACACCTTCTTCTACTTTAAAGATTGCGTAGTAGGTAATAAATCCACCGGTAGGACGTAGCTCTTTATCATTTTGGAATAAGATCAGATACCGTTTTGGCTCTGATTCACCGAGTAACTGAGGCAACACTTTAATCAAAGGTTTCCCTTGCTCTACAGCCAGCACACCTTCATCAGCCAGACCACGAACTTGTTCAATTTGAGCTCGTACTTGCTTAAATTTCCAAAAATTGGGGTAATGATTTGGATCTACTTGATCTATTTCACTTTGTGCAAGCTTTAAGTCTTTTTCGATGTCATCTATTTTAGGTACAACTTTTCCGAGCGTTTTAACAGCAATTCTAATACGATCTTGAGCTGATCCACCGGTGAATCCACCTTCACCTTGTAACCCTAGTACATCTGCATAGGGAATAAGAGAGTCTGTTGTTGTAATAGCAGCATTTATTCCGTGATTTCCGGCATTTACCACATGCTGAGCATCGCGTACATAGCCACCTACCAACGGAATGTACCCTATAAATCCTATTGCATCCAGATCTTTTTTGAGCTCAACTACCTCTGCTTGTGTTTTGACAAGCTCTTCTTTTGCCAACACTACATTTTGCTGTTTTAGTGCATCCATCGCTACGCGTGCTTGTACATTAACATTTTGAGCATGATTATATGCAGCAAATGCTTTAAATCCAACAAAACCAAACAGTGCAACAAGCGCTACAATCACGCCAATATACACCTTCAGGTGCTTTTTCTTAAAAAGGGATATTTTTTTTCGTTTCCGTGCCATAGGGCTCTTTTCTTGTTGTTCAGCCTGAGTTTGCGGCTGATCAATTGTTATATCAAGTTTTTTGAGTTCTAGGTTGTCCATAATTATACCTGAATATTTATTAAAACACAAAAATCCTCCACAAATCAATGAATCAATATATAGCTAAATAGTGCCTATTTTTTAGTAATCTGGTACTGTATTCTTACCGTGCTCCTTTTCCACTAAGCATAGCAAGGGGAGTTTTGAGAAGAAGATAAAAATCGTACACAATTGATTTTTTTTCTGCGTATTGTGCATCCATTTGAATCCGCTTGTCAAAGTTAATTTCACTTCTTCCTGATACTTGCCAAACACCAGTAATCCCGGGTTTGACCCCCATCATGATTTTAACCGCCTCTTTTGTATGTGGATATTGTTTTTGTTGATCACGAAGTTCATCAGGATAATATGCTCTTGGTCCGACCAAACTCATATCTCCTTTTAAGACATTAAGAAACTGAGGTAATTCATCAATCGAGTATTTACGAATAAATTTCCCGACTCGTGTAATACGAGGATCATGGGTTAACTTATATCCACCTTTTTTATACTCCTCATAAAGTTTTTTATATCGTTCGTCTGTTTGCAACAGGGCATACGCATTTTTGACCATTGATCGGAATTTGTACATTCTAAAAAGCTTTCCGTCTTTACCAACCCGAGAAGGAGTATCAGCTAAAACAGGGCCTGAAGAATCTAACTTAATTGCGATTAAAGTAATAAATATTACGGGCCAAAAAAGAACTAATAAAATAAGGGATAAAATAATATCAATTGCACGTTTTATAAAGTCATATGCCATATTATTAGTCTACGGAAAGTGAGGAATACATACAAGATGACATCATGTTAAGTGCTCGTGCTCTGTGCCTTTGAGATTAGAAACAAGCTTTTTAATTTTAGGAACTGAATTTTTAGGACAAATAAGTAACACGTCATTTGTATTTACCACAACTAATCCGTCAAGATCTATTCCAACAACTAATTGTTTTGTTTCATTATGTAAAATTGAGTCACGAGAATCTTCAAGCATTATCTTGCCTCTTGTCACATTTTCATCTTCTGTTTCGCTAAGCGCTTCTTTCATAGCTTCCCAGGCACCAATATCACTCCACCCAATATCCAGTGAAATAACCAGTCCTGCTTCAGGATCCATTTTTTCAAGAATTGCGTTATCAAAAGAGATTTTTTCAAGCTGTGGGTATATGGTATTCAAGACTTCCTCATAGGCGTCTGTTTCGTACGCATCATGGATTTTTTTAAGCTGGGTA
>DAOMRL010000101.1:800-2507 GCA_035445865.1 Candidatus Levyibacteriota bacterium | reverse complement strand
ACACAACTTAGCAAAGAAAATAAAAACAAAAAAACATATCTATATCCTCGGGCGGGGAGTATCCTACCCTACTGCACTTGAGTCTGCGCTAAAAGTAAAAGAGGTGTCATATATCCATGCTGAAGGATTTGCTGGAGGAGAACTCAAACATGGTGTCATGGCACTCATCGAAAAAGGTACTCCTGTACTTGTATATAATCCTGAAGATGAGACTTACGAAGATACGCTCTCCTCTGCACACGAAGTAAAAGCACGAGGGGCATATGTAATTGGGATTTCAAGCAAACCCAATGAGGTTTATGACACATTTATTCCCGTACAAAACTGCGGAGATGCAACAATTATTCCTAATGTTGTTGTAGCTCAACTCCTTGGATATCACCTCGCAACTGAGCTCGGGAATGATGTAGATAAACCTCGAAATCTTGCAAAAAGTGTGACAGTGAAATAACGCGGGAATAGCGCGTGAATTCTGCGGGAATTATCATTTTTCTCTTTTTCTTCCTTTTGAGCCTGGTTTACGACCAGGTGAAGGGAAAGAAGTACGGTTTAAGCTTTGTTTTTCCCTTTCTAAGAGAACCTCTACTCCTTCTGGATCGAGAATCCACCCTTCTCCTATATGATGCGCAGGAACCTCTCCTCTATTTGAAAGTTTGTTTATATAATCACGCGTATAGTGGGTCTTCTTTTCTCTCGATAATCTTACAGAAGAAATATAAGGCATCCCTGGATATAGTGATTCTGGTATATGATCAAATACTATCCCTTGCTGCGAAAGTCTCATTTCGATCTCAGCATGTATATCCTCAATGGGCTTTATTTCATCGGTAATGAAATCTTGGAGCTCTTCAATTGGTAATTGTCTGTATCGCTCTGACATTATTCTTTAGGCCATGAAGAAATAATTAACATTTTATCAGTTAGTTTCAATTCCTTATTTATCTCCTCTGTCACAAATGGCATAAATGGATGCAAAAGCTTTAAAAGAGTAAAAAATAATGAATTAAGAATTAAAAATGAATTTTCGTCTATTCTATTTTTCACATCCTCAATATATTTATCTGCAAACTCATGCCATGCAAATTCGTATAGGTTTTGAGATGCGTGATTGAAATCATAATTATCTAGAAGACGGGTTATTTCATCTGAAAGTCTCTTTGTTTTCTCAACCATCTTCTTATCATTTTTATGTACTGCTATCTTTTCAAGTTCAATCAGTGAACTATGAACCGCGAACTGTGAACCTTCTGGTTTTTTCATTTCAATGAAACGTCCCATATTCCACAGCTTATTGGTAAATTTACGCATAGCATCAAGCTTTGGATAAGAGAGTGCCTGATCATGACCAAGTGCTGTACCGTATACGAGCGCAAATCGTACTGCATCTGCTCCATATTGTTCGACAACCTCAAGCGGGTTTACTACATTGCCTTTGGATTTACTCATCTTTTTGCCTAAAGGGTCGTTAACCAGTCCGTGCAAGACAATATCTGAAAATGGTTTTTGGCCAGTAACATAATACCCAAGCATTACCATACGAGAAACCCATGCACGCAAAATATCATATCCTGTTTCCATTACCGCATTGGGGTAGAATTTTTCATAATCGTGATCGTTATGGCTTGCCTGGAGTGTTGCAAACGGCCACTGACCTGAAGAAAACCACGTGTCAAATGTGTCTGTATCTTGCTCCCACTCGTCGCCACT
>DAOMRL010000101.1:0-790 GCA_035445865.1 Candidatus Levyibacteriota bacterium | reverse complement strand
CCTTCAGTAACTACCCATTCACCTGTATGAATATTACGCCATGCAGGAATTCTTATTCCCCACACTAATTGTCTTGAGATATTCCAATCCCTGAGATTTTCAAGCCACTGATTATAATGTGTGATAAAGTTTTCAGGGTGTACATTGATCTCACCTGATTTAACCGCATCTAATGCTTTTTCTGCAAGAGGTTTTACTTTAACAAACCACTGCTCTAGCGGAAGCGGTTCAATCACATTTTTGCATTTGTAACACAGTCCTACACGATGGGTATACTCTTCATCAATTTTTTCAATAAGCCCTTTTTGTTGCATCTGCTCTACAATAGCTTTTCGCGCTTGTTTTGCGTACATACCGGCAAATTTTCCTGCATGTTCATTCATTTTTCCGTCATACCCAATTACTTGTTTAAGAGGTAATCCGTGACGCTGAGCTACTTCAAAATCATTAAAATCATGTGCGGGAGTAATCTTTACCACACCGGTACCAAATTCAGGATCAACCATCTCATCTCCTACCACAGTGATCGCTGCAGGTCCCAGTACCGTCTCAATATCAATGCTCTTTCCAATGTATTGTGTGTATCGTTTGTCTTTTGGATTAACTGCCACTGCAGTATCACCAAATTTTGTCTCAGGTCTTGTGGTAGCCAAAACTAACGGACCGTATTTTATGTAATAAAGAGGTGCTTTTCTTTCCTCGTACACTACCTCAAGATCAGAAAATGAAGTTCCATCAAATGTACAATAGTTAACGAGTCGTTCAGAACGGTAAATAAGTCCATCATCAT
>DAOMRL010000100.1:0-2516 GCA_035445865.1 Candidatus Levyibacteriota bacterium | reverse complement strand
TTTTTAACGTGTCTAACACATACTGTCTTTTTCGTGCTTGAGGTGGGAGAAAATCCCGAAATCCTTTGAGTGTCCGCGGTTCTATCATGATAGTGCAATTGTATCAGATATTAGGAGGAAAAAAAATTTAACCTTTGAAATTACGTCCTTGTTCAGCTTTGCCGACTGCCTGACGAACTGATTCAGCAGGTGATTGTTGAGAAGCAGACTGGGTAAGAGAAGAAAAATTTCTATTGCCTGCTATTTCTGGTCCTTGTGGTGTGTCAGATTTCGGAAGAGTAGGCGTTGTCCAGTTGGATACTTCTTGAAACCTACGCATTTTTTGTTGTGCAAGTTCTTTTTTAATTTCACCGATACGAGCTGTTGATTGAGTTTTGTCTGTTTGGGCAATATGCTGAAGCTCTGAGTCAGATTTTTGAGGTGTTCCGCTTATCTGACTAGCTGCTGTTGAGACACTGGTCTTAATTTCATCTGCACCGGCTTTGGCTGCTGATACACCTGCCTCAAGTAATTTTTCACCAATTCCTTTGTCAGCCATATATATAGTATTAAGTATTATGAATAAAGTATCAAGTATTTAGGAATTAAATAATAAGATTTTTTTATTCATTCTATGACTGAACTAGTTTATATCCTCTTGTTTTGACGGTAACAATTTTGTATTCACTTTTCTGAAGTGCAAGCTTTTGTCTGAGTCGTGCAACCAGTCTGTCGATTGTCCAGTCAGAAACACCAATTTCTTCAGATTCAGGCCATACAGCATGAATGATGGTATCTCTCTCACAAATAGAGTCAAGATTTTCAAGTAAAAGAGAATATAATTGATGTTCTTTTTTACTAAAATCAATATCATCGCGTCTTTTTTTAGTATGTTTAAGTACAAATTGTTCAAAAATTTGACTGAAAATTCCAGACTTTTGAATAATTCCTGTATCACATAAATATTTCGTCTCTGTAGTACACTCAGGTTTTGTTTGTCCCACAGCACTTTTGATGACTTCTTGTTCTGCTTTTGTCAAACTTTCATATATTTCCTCAGACTGCAGTTTTACCCGTTCATCACTTAACAATAATTCTTTAATTTCATCGGTAGTATATGGCTTTGTATTTCCATTGGTTGTTTTTTCGTTGAGTATCACATTTGCCAAGTAGACGTATTGCATATGACCACCTGATAGTGCTAGTACTGCATTAAGAATTTCATTTGGTTGTTTCGTGCGATAGGTATCCCAGATAGAAGAGAGTGCTATCTGTGTATCTTGTTTCCGGGCTGGCTCAATGTACATCAGATGTGAAAATGTCATAAGTTCTTCGCGAGTAAATACATCAGAACGAATTTGATCAAGTGGACGTACAGAAGTAAAAACAAAAGACAAAAGACTGTTACTTGCGGTCACAAGTCCTTGAAGATTTGAAAAAAATTCGTGACTTGCTGCTTCTTTCATTCGGTCAAAGCGAAGCAGAAAAATGGTCGGAATATATCCTTGCTCAATAACCGTCAAAATTGCTTTTTTAATATTTTCGATCGTTAAGAAATTGTCCTGAAGTTGTATACTTTGCAAAAAAAGTGAGGAGACTTTACTTTTTGTGGCCCTATCACAATCTGAGCTCTCAACTGCATCACTCAGTCGTTTTAATGTCAAAACCCAGAAGGGCATCAATTCACGTTCAACTAAATCATTGAGATCAACAGGAATAAAGAGATGTTTTTCAGTTTTACTTATATATGTCTTAACAATTTTGGGATGATATAAAAAAAATCGTAAGAAGTTGCTTATTCCGACCCTTTTCATACCTACAATCTCAACACTGTGTCTGAGTTTTAGATGCTTACCAAGGATTTCAGCATCTTTTTTCCTAAAAGTAGATGGGTACGAAACCTCTTTGAATGCCAACTGCATTATGAATTCATTATATTCTGATATGCTCTGATTTTCAATTAGATTGATTTATCAGTAAGATATAAAAGGGCGGTTGCGTCATCCATAGACCTTTGTTACGATCAATAGAATTGCTTTTCGATATCTACTATGACAATTGAAGAATTAAAAAAAATTAAAGACAGTTTTGTTGCTGAATTGATAGATTCAGCTGAGAATAAAAAAACAAGCCTTCCTTTTATACGGCATGATCTTCCCAGACAATCATTGGTGAAAGAAGGAGAAATTTTTCAGGTATTTGTATTAGGGGGGACAGTATTTAGAGCTGCAATATGTAAAAAGCAGGACAAAAAAATCATAATACTTTCACAACAAGAAAGTATTCCTCCAAAGTTTTTGACTAAAAAAGATTTTATTTCATGGATAATCCCGTATGTTGATCCGTCTGTTAGGGTAATTGCATTAAATTTTGCATATCCTGTAAAGCCGTTATTTCAAAATAATTATTTAGACGGGGTACTGATTTCAGGTACAAAAGAAAATGTACTCGAAGGATTGGTAGGGGAATTAGTCGGAAAATCTATTTCCCAAGCGTGTTTGGAAACATACAAAAAAAATATTACCGTAACTGTGGCC
>DAOMRL010000099.1:0-2572 GCA_035445865.1 Candidatus Levyibacteriota bacterium | reverse complement strand
GTAACTAGATCGCCACGTTTGATTGTTCCATTTTTTGCCGAGACCAATACAAAAGCATTCCCGTTTGCTACAACCGGAGTCTGATCGCCCCCTTCGATCTTAAAAACTATCGCAGCGTTTTCTGTGACAACTCCAATCATCTGGGGATCATACTCCCGGTTACCAAGTTGATACTGACCATCTCTGGAGACAATGATTGCCCCATCTTGGACATTATCTTGGGCAATTGGAAGATAATTTGCTACTCCAAAAGACGTATCAAATGACTGAGATAGTGCTGGAGGAACAAATAAAACAAATAAGGATAAAAATCCTCCGAATATGAGACCTAATCGGGGCAGAAATTTGTACATGATCTATAGCTGAGATTTTAAAATAGACTCTTATACTCAGTATACCTACGGAAAAATTACCCTGTCAATACTTATATATATAAAAATTTACTATAACATATGCAACTATTGTCAAAATGAACTTAAAATCCATAAAATTTCACTAAGTCGTCAGTCCTCTCCTTTTTTGACAAATAACTTTTTTTTCGCATTTAACAGCTTTTTTCTTTCGTTTCACGGAAGATTAATTCAAAAAAACATCGTCATATTGCCTTCCAGAAATGTATTTTCCAAGAACTTTTCTTCAGGTCAATTTTCTTACATTTCACCTAGCCTCAATTTGTATAAAAAAGATGATCAATCGGCATTTTAAGTACTTGACACTCTCGTGAAAAGGATGCTTCAATAGATATAGGTATTGATTGATCAAAGCATAGATTTTTACTCTTGAAATTATATTCCGATCACCAATACCAACAACAATGCCCAAATCTCTGCCCGAATATAAAAAACATGTTGGTATTGGTGAAGCTGCCCAGCTCCTTGGTCTATCAATTGATACGATACGCCGATGGGATCGGGCAGGAAAACTTTCATCTGTACGACTTGATGGAAAAAATCGATATTTTGTCGTCTCAGAACTTCTCCAACTTAAAAAATCCCTCCCACTCACTATTTCCCAGACTGCGAGTAAACTTGGTGTATCTGCATCAACACTTCGAAGACTTGAACAAAAAGGGGTAATTACTTCAAGTCGTAACTCTCGAGGAGAACGATTATATGATCCCCAAGAAGTAGAAAAATATCTTCAAACTCTGAGCTCACCAAGTGCAAAACGAAGACTTGAACAAAAAAGTCAACCACAAACGTTAAACGACCAGATAAAAGAAAATGTCTTTGTACATACAACATCTGTAAAAGATTCCATAACACCTGAGATATCACATGAAGAACCAGTTATCACGATCCCTACTCCTCTGGAAGTTGCAATAACACCTCAACGAGTAACAGAACTTCATAGTACACCACTTATTAATCATGATTTAGCAGATACTGCAGTTCCTGTACATACAATTTCTTCTCAACCTGAACAAACAAACCATCTCTATCCCCGAAAACATGCCCGTAAGATCTCTTTATTTAGCGGAGGAAGAAACAGTTTGCCAAAATATTCACTATTTGCGGTACTTTTTTTGGTAGTTCTTGCCTCATCATTGGGAGGATATGTACTCTACTCTCGTTCAGCAGACACATCTAATACGAAACAAACCACTTTGTCTGCAGGGCAGGTTCTTGCTGAATCAACGAACCAGCTTCGAACATCGCTCAATTTTAATATTGCAACACTATTTAACAAAGATGCTACATTTAGTGCTTCACTTAATGTACAAGGTCTTTCTCTTTTTTCTGATGATGTGACAGTACAAGATGCTGATATTGTCGTTAATAACGGGAGTGTTACTGCCTCAAATCTTATCTACTCTGTAACAGGCGGAGAAAATGTGACTGTTACCGGAGGACAAAATCCGGTAATCTCAGTTACTCTTCCCGAAGTTGAGTCAGTATTATCATTCCAAGGACAATCGGGAGAAATTTCTTTAAGTGCAGGAAGTGGCATTGCAATTGACGGACTGACAATCTCGAATACAGATGCGGGATCTGCTCAAAAAATATTTGGCACTATTAATGTCAATGGGACTGAATTTACCGCTGGATCAAATAACGATATTCTTCGATTTGTTGCCGGAGCTGGAGTTAGCCTATCAACAAACACCGGCACAAAAGAAATTACTATTAGCAGTGATGGCCTTACCCCAAGTCCTGGATGGGCTGATGATGGAACAGTTGTTCGGCTTATCACCAATACCGATTCTGTCGGTGTCGGAACCACTACACCGGGAGCAAAAATAGAATCACTGTCTGCTGGTGGGTCACAACTTCGCCTTTCATATGATGGGAGTGCATATGTTGACTTCCAAACAAACGCTGTCGGTAACTTATCAGTAAATGCAACCGGCTCTCAAGTCAACTTTGCCGGATTAGTCGTCTCTGCTTCAAGCTTTTCTTGTACAGATTGTCTTAACTTCTCTGAGATTTCTGATAATCTAACGCTTGATGGTAATCTTACTATTTCTCCAAGTGCTTCTAACTATACAATTGATATCGATAACGGAACATTATTTGTTGACACTGCAAATAATCGGGTGGGTATCGGTACTACCGCTCCATCAGAGGCATTA
>DAOMRL010000098.1:0-2753 GCA_035445865.1 Candidatus Levyibacteriota bacterium | reverse complement strand
AACAATGCTTTCATCCAAGAAAATGCAGGCAACTAAATCAAAACTTGCCGTAGCACTAGGACTTGATGTTTCGGGTAATCCAATTGTCACTGAAATTGGCAAGCTTCCCCATGTATTAATTGCTGGTACAACCGGATCTGGTAAATCTGTTATGGTAAATACCTTTATTTCATCACTTCTTTTTCGTGCTTCTCCTTCTGAAGTAAAATTGATACTTATCGATCCTAAAAGAGTTGAGTTGACAACGTATAGTGATATTCCTCATTTGTTGACTCCTGTAGTAGTTGAACCTGCCCAAGCAGTGTCAGCATTAAAGTGGGCATTAAAAGAGATGGATGGTCGGTATCAAAAATTTGCAGAAGCAGGTGTGAGAAATTTGGATTCATACAACGAGCTTGCTGGATTTCAAGCTATGCCGTATATTGTGATATTTATTGACGAATTGGCAGATCTTATGGCTGTTGCGGCAGTTGAAGTTGAAGACAGCATTGCCAGACTTGCACAGATGGCGCGTGCTACCGGTATTCACCTGGTGTTGGCTACGCAACGACCTTCCGTGGATGTCATAACAGGTCTTATTAAAGCAAATATTCCTGCCCGTATGGCTTTTAGCGTTTCGTCTGGAATTGATAGTAAAGTTATTCTTGATCAGCCTGGTGCAGAAAAATTATTAGGAAGAGGAGATATGTTATATATCCCACCAGATCAGGCAAAACCTACTCGTATTCAAGGTTCGTTTGTCTCAGAACAGGATGTAAAACGGTTGGTCAATTTTATTAAAGCACGCGGTATTCCTGTTCAGTATACATCTGAAGTCACTGAACAACATGTGAATATCAAAGGGATGGGATCAGGAGGATCTGTAGGAGGAAATGTCCGTGATCCCGAATTTGAGGATGCAGTAAAAATTGTGGTTCAACACGATAAAGCATCATCATCCTTGCTTCAGAGACGATTACAAATAGGCTTTAACAAAGCAGCTCGGCTTATAGAGCAGCTTGAGGCTGCGGGTGTTGTTGGACCGGCTGATGGATCAAAACCACGTGAAGTGCTCATCTCAAATGCTGATGAATTCTTCGCACAGCAGAGTGCAAATGCCTAAAGAGTTATTTATTTTTCTGTATGAAAAAACTTTCTGAAATCCTTCGTGAGAAAAGACTTGAACACGGATATACGCTTGAGCAGGTAGAAAAAGCGATTAAAATAAAAAAAGAGTTTTTAATCGCAATTGAGGAAAATCGGTATCCTGATCTTCCTTCAGATACATATGCGGCAGGGTTTGTTAAAAACTATGGTCAGTATTTAGGGATGCCGGAACAAAAAATACTTGCGTTATTTCGACGAGATTATAAATCTCGAAAATCAGAATATGTCCCTACTTTTAGGAAAAAAACATATACCAAAACAAAAGGGTTCTTTTTTTCTTTAAAAGGTGGAGTCTTTTTACTGGTAGCTATTGTAATTCTTATCTATTTAGGATTCCAATTTAGCTCAATTTTTCTTGGTCCAGAACTAACGGTTACTGCTCCACAAAACAAGACAACAGTTGATCAGAATGTGGTGGAGGTAATGGGAGAGACAGATCCATATGCTATCCTTGAGATCAATGGTGAGTCAACATATGTAGGACTTGATGGGGCATTTAGAAAATCAGTGTATGTTTTTAGCGGTGAACAAAATATACGGGTTGTAGCAAAAAATAGATTTGGTAAAGAAACAGTCTCTGAAGTGATTGTAAATGTGAAGTAACGCTCGGGAAAACTAAGAGATACTTGTTTGACATCATGACTTCTAGCGTGATAGTCTAAATACATATGATAGATGCTGTTCAGGCCGTTTTGCTGTTTGTGATTGTTTTGCTGACAATAATTTTAATTGTACTTGGAATTCAGGTCTTTTTTATTTTAAAAGAGTTCAAAAAGACGATCAAAAAAACAAATCGGATTCTTGATACTACTGATGAAATTACAACGACTATTTCTCAGCCTCTTTCTTTTCTTTCTACTTTTTTAGTGAGTACACGCTCTCTTTCTACTATTTCCAAAGTACTTAAAACAAAGAAAAAGGAAGAAGAATAGTTTTGAGAGTGTAATTTTCAATTTAAAATTTCCTGGTATGGATGAGCCTAAAAAGAAAAATTCACATGGATTTACGTGGGGGATGATTGTCGGTGGCGCAGTGGTTCTCATGTTGACGACAAAAAAAGGTCGCGAGATTCTCAAAGAATTAACAGAAGGTGGGATAGACGGGCTTGAAGAGTACATTGATGTAGAAAAAATAAAAGCACTAACGAGTGAGTTTACTGATGAAGATAGCATTGAAGAAAGTGGAGAAGCTTCAAAAACTCCGGTTTCAGCTGAAAAAAAAGTGTCCAAAAAAAGAAAAAGATTTTTTCGCAAATCAAAATAGTGAATACTAACGCCCCTTTATTAAATGGTTCCTTTTCGTTATAATTCGAATATTCGATGAAACACGTTGTTGCAATTGGCGGAGGAACCGGTACATTTACGCTCCTATCCGCTCTTCGTGATCTCCCATATGAAATCTCTGCGCTCCTTACTATGGTAGATGACGGTGGGTCAAATAGAGTATTACGTGACGAATTTGGGTTGCTTCCGACATCTGGTGTTCGTCAGGCACTTGTTGCACTAAGTTCTAAACCATCACTTCTTAGAGAGCTTTTTTTGTATAGATTTCATCAAGGTAGTGGGATTAAAGGAATGACATTTGGAAATCTTTTTTTGGCAGCTGTT
>DAOMRL010000097.1:0-2791 GCA_035445865.1 Candidatus Levyibacteriota bacterium | reverse complement strand
ATCAAACACATGTCCTAAATGTCCTCCACAATTGTTACATAACACTTCTACTCTCTGCATGCCATGTGAATTATCATCAACAAACTCTACATTTCCCTCTATTGATCTATCAAATGACGGCCAACCACAATCAGAATGGAATTTTGTATCACTTGAAAAAAGTTCTTGCCCACAGGCAACACATTCATACATTCCTGTCTCAAAATTATCATTAAATTTTCCAGTAAACGGAGCCTCTGTTCCTTTTTCTCTCAATATCTTATATTGTTCAGGTGTTAATTTTTCTTTCCAATACGCATCAGACTTTTGTTTCATAGTTATATGATACAAGAAAAAGATAATAAGTATGTGAGAAAGGAATTGTTTTGTTATAATTTCTCCATGGCAGAAATTGTTGAATTTATTACTCCCCAAAAAGTTATCCTTAAAGGACTCACACTTGGGAATCCAAAAGCTAAAACTTGGTATATTTTTATTCACGGATTGGGTGGAAATATGCTCTCTATGAGAGGACTTACTCCCAAGCTTATTGATAACACTTCATCTGTACTTCTTTTTAATAATCGTGGACATGACATTATCTCCCGCATCAAAAAAATAGATAAAAGAGAAAAATCTGGGTATTCGTCTTTTTATGGAGGAGCTGCTCATGAGATATTTACTGACTGTGTTGATGATATCCAAGGAGCAGTAGATTTTGTCACCTCTCATGGAGCAAAAAAAATAATACTTGTAGGACATTCAACCGGCAGTCAAAAAGCCATTTATTATCTTTCTAAAAAAGAAAAACAAAAAAACATTTCTCACACAATTTTACTATCTCCATTAAGTGATTTTGCAGGAGTTATAAACCGGGTAGGACTTGAAAACTATGAGAGTATTTTAAAAATAGCAAAAGCATTGGTTGATCAAGGATCACCTCATGTACTTCTCCCATCATCAATCTGGCCAGAGCCAATTGACATTGATGCACAACGCTTTTTAAGTCTGTACACACCGGTAAGTGATGAAGATATCTTTTCATACCCTACTCCTGACAAAAAAACAATATTTTCAGAAATCACGCTTCCTATAACCGTTATTTTGGGAGAAAAAGATGAGTACAGTGACAGACCAATTTCTGAAATCAAAAAATGGTTTGACTCTCATCAAAATTCTTCACGATACTCATCTCACATTATCAGAAACGCAACCCATGGATTTGACGGAACAGAAGATGAAGTAGCAAAGATTATACTAAGTCTCTAATGTAATTCCATTTCACAAAACTTGCAATATCAAACTTTAACAGACATAATAGAGGCATGAAACGTATCATACTGGCAGGCGTTTTATTTATGATCCTCAGTATTGCAGCGGGTGCTCTTTGGTTTAGTGATTTTTTCAGTAGAACAAATAACATTCCAACGCTTCGTGACCTCACTCCTACTCTCCAAAATCAGGACGCTCCACGACTTACTACTATTGCCCAAGGTCTTGAAGTACCATGGGAAATAGTTTTTTTACCCAATGATTTGTTGTTAGTTACTGAACGTGCTGGTCGGGTCATACAAATCAATCCTCAAACAGGTGATAAGACTGTCATCACAACTATTGCAGCAGTAAAACAAATTGGAGAGGGAGGGCTTCATGGTATAACACTCCATCCCAATTTTGCAGAAAATAATTATGTGTATGTCTATTACACATATGCCGGACAAGGGAATAGTACTCAAAATAGGGTTGTTCGCTTTACCTATGAAAACAATACATTTTCAAATGAAGAAATAATTGTTGATGCTATTCCAGGTGCTTCAAATCACGATGGTGGACGAATTGCATTTGGACCCGATGATTATTTATATATCACAACCGGAGACGCACAGGAACCAAGCCTTGCACAAACTACCAGCTCACAGGCAGGAAAAATACTTCGAGTTACCGATACTGGAGAAGCTGCATCAGACAACCCATTTAATTCACGCATTTACTCGTATGGTCATAGAAATCCTCAAGGTCTTTGCTGGGATAATACCAATCAGTTATTTTCTACCGAACACGGTCCATCCGGAACAGCTACCGGATATGATGAACTAAATCTTATCAGACCTGGAATAAATTATGGATGGCCCACAATCCAAGGAGATGAGACACAACAAGGAATGCAAACCCCGCTCCTTCAATCTGGATCACAGGATACGTGGGCACCAGCAGGAACAGCATGTATGGGAAGTTCTGTTTTTTTTGGAGGATTACGAGGTAATGCACTGTACGAGGCAGAAATTCAGGGTGATGCAGGAGAATTAAAGACTCATCTCAAAGGAGAACTTGGAAGAATTCGAGCTGTAGTAAAAGGACCAGATAATATGCTCTATATTTCTACTAGTAACAAAGATGGGCGTGGCGTACCGAGTATAGATGATGATAAAATTATCAGAGTAAATCCTACTAAATTGTAATGTAATACTCCATGCGACATAAATATCCCTATATCATCCTCATATTTGTTTTTCTTGTCTCAGCATACATGGTATTATTTAACAACACTGAACCACCTACTACATCTTCTCAACCACAAAACATGCTCTTAACAACTACTCCAGCATTTGCGGATTACACGGCTGCTTTTCTGATTGTGACCAATGGAACCCAAAGAATATTTAGTGCTCCTACATACCATAATTTGTCATCTGATGTATATATTGAACGTACAAATCCTGCAATAACACACGTAAAAAAAGAAGGAATTCTTTAGAAAGATTTTTTTAGCACACTACCTATGGGACTTTCAGCAACATGTCTGACTACTGGC
>DAOMRL010000096.1:0-2855 GCA_035445865.1 Candidatus Levyibacteriota bacterium | reverse complement strand
AGATGGAGGAGTTACTTTATCTGCTTCTCATAACCCACGCGAGTGGAATGGCATGAATTTCTGTAAAAAAGGTGCTGAACCAGTATCGCTTGATGGTGGGCTGGCTGAGATCCGGGATATGTTATTGCGTGATGAAGAGATGAACTTTGAAAATGTAAAGTCAGGATCTATTGAAAAAGTTGATGTGATGGATGATTTTATAAAACGAGTTGTTTCCTTTGTTGATTATAAAAATTTTAAACCTATGAAAGTAGTGGCTGATCCAAATTTTGGTATGGGTGGAGAAATTCTGAAGCGGGCAGTAACACTATTACAATTGCCTCTTGATGTCGTGTACATTAACGGTGATCCTGATGGAACTTTTCCAAAAGGGCACCCTAATCCGCTTCTTCCTGAAAGAAGAAAAGAACTTTCTGAGACTGTTGTTGCAGAAAAAGCAGATTTTGGTGTTGCATGGGATGCTGATGGAGATAGAGTTTTCTTTGTAGATGAGACAGGAAATTTTATTGAAGGATATTTTACGACGGCACTTCTAGCAACAGAGCTACTCAAACACAAACCAGGTGGTAAGGTATTGATCGATCCAAGACTTATATGGGCAACAAGTGATGCAATTACTCAAGCTGGTGGTCATGTTATCATCACAAAACCTGGTATGACATTGATTGCTGATCGTATGAAGAAAGAAGATGCAATATTTGCTGGTGAAATGTCCTCACACTTCTATTTCCCAGAAAATTATTACCGAGACAACGGATTTATTCCCCTCTTTTTAGTACTTGAGATGATGAACTCATATGACAAAAAACTTTCAGAATTGATTGCACCTCATTTGCAAAAATACTTTATCAGTGGAGAACTTAACTTTAATACAGATCGTAAAGATGAAATTATTGATACGATAAAAGAAAAATATAGTGATGGAAAACAGGAGTTTATTGACGGGTTATCAGTAGAGTATGATCAATGGAGATTTAATATCCGCAAATCTAATACTGAAAATCTATTAAGACTCAACTTGGAAGCGAAATCTCGTGAAGAAATGGAAAAACGAAGAGATGAAGTTATTGAAATTATTACCTCAATGGGTGGAGTGATCGGACACTAATATGGCAGATCAAGACTATTCTTTATTTAAAAAAGCTCCTTTTAACAATGATTCTTATGTTCGAAAAATCGATAAGCCGTGGGGATGGGAAATCCATTGGACTCCTGACAATTTGCCATACATGGGGAAAGTACTCCATGTAAACGAAGGCAAGCGTCTTTCTCTTCAGGTGCATGACCAAAAACAAGAATCATGGTACTTACTCAATGGACGTGCAAAAGCCATGTGGGATAATGATGCTGGTGAACTAATTGAAACAGAACTCCAGCCTGGTGTAGGATACACACTACAACTTGGACAGCGACACAGACTAATTGGAATTACTGACTGTGATGTACTGGAAGTGTCTACTCCTGAAATTGGTACCACATTTCGTTTAGAAGACGATTTTAAACGACCAGACGAAACAGAAGAGGTTAGAGCTAAAGATAGAGGATTACGTTAGTTAGTGTCATGAATAATTTTAACGACCTTGATGCAATTAAAAAATTAGACCCACAGGATACACTTGGTTCAACAGAGCTTGCAGTAAAACAATTTGAAGCTGCATGGAAAGAAGTCCAATCACTTACGATAACTGAAAATTATAGTGATGTAAAAGCAGTTGTCTTTTGTGGAATGGGTGCGTCTATCTATGGAGCATTAGTTGTCAAAGCACTTGAAGGTGCAAACTTTGCCTATCCAACAGAAATAGTTACTGATTATCATCTCCCTGCATATGTAGATGAAAACACACTTATTGTTCTCACCAGTTACTCAGGAAGTACTGAGGAAGTATTATCGTGTGCCGGGGAAGCACAGGAAATGGGAGCAAAAATGGTGGTTCTCACAAAAGGAGGAAAACTCGCAGAGTTTGCCAAAGAACACGATATTCCTGCCTATGTATTTGACGGTTCAATGAACCCAGCAGGTGTACCTCGTCTGGGAAATGGGTATTCTATTTTTGGTCTTATGGGACTTTTACATCAATTGGGTATTATAACGCTTGATCTGTCTGTCATAGACACGGCAATTCAATTTGGAGCAGATAATCTGGAAAGATTAAAAAAACAAGCACAAGATGACGTGCAGAAATTTGTTGATACAATTCCGGTGATTTTTGCAGCAGAACATTTATCAGGAAATGCCCAGATTTTGCGTAATCAATTTAATGAGACAAGTAAAACCTTTTCTGCATTTTATCTGGTGCCTGATCTTAATCATCATTTAATGGAAGGTCTTGCGTTTCCAAATGAAGCACCGATAACATTTTTTGTCATTAACAGTACCAACTACTCTGAGAAAATCAAAAAACGGATGAAATTAACGGTTGACGTTGTCAAGCAAAATAATCGAACGGTTATAGAATATATGCCGTCTGGTACTAATGTATTTGAAGATTTTGTAGAAGTACTATTATATGGAAGTTATCTGACTCTGTACCTTGGCCTGTATTATGATCAAAATCCTGCGATTAATCCGTGGGTTGATATGTTTAAAGAAAAATTGGCTCAGTAGTTGTAAGTACCCCACTTGATTTTGTTCCATCATCTCGTTCATACTAATTCTATGGTTCGGCAATCTGATCTCGTTGTGTGGCTGAAAGATATTGACCGCGAAGATATTCATTTAGTTGGTGAAAAATCAGCAAATCTGGGAGAAATGATTCAAAGCGGATTTCCTGTTCCTGCTGGTTTTGTGCTAACCGCTACTGCATACACACAATTTATTCGAGAAAACAAATTAGAAAAACCGATTGCCCACCTTC
>DAOMRL010000095.1:0-3081 GCA_035445865.1 Candidatus Levyibacteriota bacterium | reverse complement strand
ATATGGCGCATCGCTTAACAGTGGAAACGCCGTATTCAAAAGCGTCTTTGGCATTGGCCAAAATATTGTCTGAAAATAAGTATGTAAAAAAAGTTGAGGAAAAAGAAGAAAACGGTCGAAAACAACTGGTTGTAACGTTATTGTATACAAAACGGGCTCCGGGAATGCAGACAGTAAAAATTATCTCAACACCTTCACTGCATATTTATGTCAAAAGACATGAATTGCCAAAAAAAGTACGAGAGTTAGGGATGCATATCGTCTCAACGAGTAAAGGTATTATGTCTGATGAGCAGGCAATGAAAGAAGGAGTAGGAGGGAAATTACTGTTTCAAGTACAGTAAAAAAAATATATGTCTAATATAGGAAAAGTACCGGTAGTTATTAAAGATGGAGTCCAGGTTACCATTGATGGACGAAAGGCAGTTGTAACAGGACCAAAAGGAAAGCTTGAAGAAAGGCTTCCCCAGGGTATTTCTGTGGAACAGTCAGAAGGACAGTTAGTGGTTAAAAAACAGCGAGATAGTAAAGATCTTGAAAAGTTTTATGGATTAACTCGGGCATTGCTCGCAAATATGGTAACTGGAGTATCTGAAGGCTTTACAAAACAAATGGAGTTGCATGGTGTTGGATATCGCGCAAAAGTAGAAGGGGCAGATCTGGTACTGAATGTTGGATTTGCACATCCTGTTCGTATTATACCGCCAGCAGGAATTACATTTACCGTTGCTGACAATGCAATTACCGTAAGCGGAATTAATAAACAGCTTATTGGAGATGTAGCAAGTAAAATTCGTAAAGTCCGCCCACCGGATCCATATAAATCAAAAGGTATTCGATATGCCGGTGAGTTATTAAAGAAAAAAGCAGGTAAGTCAGCAAAAGCTGCAAAATAAACAGGAAAGGAAAATAGTATTATGAGTGAAGTAGCAACAAAAAAACAACGAAAAACACAACGAGTACAGAGAGTACGTAAAAAATTGCTTAACCAAGCAGGTAAATTACGATTGTCTGTTTTTGCGTCAAATCAGGCGTTTTACGCACAAATTATTGATGATGCAAAAGCTGAAACAGTAGTGAGTGTAGCAGTTCAGGAATTAAAAGCAGAAAAAGGTACAAAAGTAGAACGTGCTGCTCAGTTAGGTACCTTGCTTGCTCAAAAAGCAAAAGATAAAAAAATTAGTGGATCAATTGTTTTCGATAAAGGACGATACAAATATCATGGGAGAGTGAAAGCATTTGCTGATGCAGCAAGAGAAGGAGGATTAAAGTTCTAATTCAGAGTATAATAGAACGAAGGAATATAATATATGGATAATTATCGAGATAATAAATTTGACGAAAAAATAGTACAGATCAACCGGGTTTCTAAAAAAACAAAAGGTGGAAATAAAGTTCGGTTTGCGGCACTCGTGGTCGTAGGAGACCGCCAAGGGAAAGTAGGAGTAGGTCTTGGAAAATCTGCAGATGTTTCAAATGCTATTATAAAAGCAGTGGCCTTTGCAAAAAACCGAATGATTGATGTACCGATTGTGAACGAAACAATACCACACAGAATACAAATTAAAGATGGTGCTGCTGTTGTATTACTCAAACCAGCTCCACAAGGTACCGGAATTATTGCAGGCGGTGCAGTAAGAAGTGTCGTTGAGGCAGCGGGTATTAGAAATATTTCATCAAAGATTCTTGGAACATCTAATAAAGCTAATAATGTATATGCTACATTTGAAGCATTAAAAAATTTAAAACTACAAAATGGAGGAGATAAATAATGGAATTACATACAATGCCACGATTAAAAGATACCAGTAGTAAAAGACTAGGACGAGGTCATGGATCAGGTCGCGGTAAAACATCGGGAAGAGGTACAAAAGGACAAAAAGCACGACGGGATATTAGTCTCTCATTTGAGGGTGGAGCATTACCACTGATCAAACGTATGCCGTTTCTTCGAGGAAAAGGACGAAATAGAGTGTTTGCACTACAGCCTGTTGAGGTGACTCTACACCAATTAAATACACTTCCAGCAAAAAGTGTCGTTACAGTAGAATTATTGGTAAAAAACAATGTAATCAAAGCAGGGACAAAAAAAGTAAAAGTTCTTGCAACCGGAACGCTTGATACAGCGTTAACTGTTAAAGTGCCTGTGACAAAAGGTGCTCAGACAGTGATTGAAAAAGCCGGCGGAACAGTAGAGCTCTAATTAAAAATTAGAAATTGAGAATTAAAAATTTACTTGTATGGCTTCATCTTTTTCTGTATTTAAAAATAGCGTAAAAGACCGGGAAATCCGCCGCAAACTCGCTATAGCTGGTCTCCTCTTTCTTGTTTTTCGTTTTTTTGCACATATTCCTGTTTTTGGGGTTAATGTTACTCAGCTTAAAACACTCTTTGAACAGAATCAATTTTTAGGATTGCTTGATGTATTCTCAGGAGGAACAATCTCTAACTTTTCAGTTCTTGCGTTAGGTCTGGGGCCGTATATTTATGCGTCAATTGTATTGCAGTTGTTAACCGTTGTATATCCTAAGCTTGAAGCACTCTCCAAAGAAGGTGAATTTGGAAGACAAAAAATTAATCAATATACTCGATACCTGACGGTTCCGCTTGCTGTAGTCCAAGGATTTGGTATGTACGCACTGCTCCGTTCTCAAAATCTTATTGCAAATCTTGCTTGGTTTGATCTTATATCTTTTATGGTGACATTGATTGCAGGAACAATGTTTATTATGTGGATTGGTGAACTATTGTCAGAACAAGGTATTGGGAATGGTATTTCTCTCCTCATTTTTGCAGGAATTGTAAACAGAATTCCGGTTATTGCAGGACAGACATTTACTACACTGGGACAGTCAGATATTATGAATATTTTCCTTTTTGCAGGACTTGCTGTGGCTATGATAGCAGCAGTGGTATTTATTAATGAAGCGGTGAGAAAAGTCCCCATTTTTTATGCAAGACGTGTCAGGGGTTCTCAGACTGTCTCATCTCAGTCAACACATCTTCCATTAAAATTAAATCAGGCAGGAGTTATTCCAATTATTTTTGCTGTTTCATTTGTATTACTTCCTTCGATGATGG
>DAOMRL010000094.1:1759-3093 GCA_035445865.1 Candidatus Levyibacteriota bacterium | reverse complement strand
AAATCAGGCAGGAGTTATTCCAATTATTTTTGCTGTTTCATTTGTATTACCTCCTTCGATGATAGGAAATTATTTCCTTGCTGCAAATAATGCAACATTAAATGAAATCGGAAGATTTTTCGCTACATATTTTAGTCCTCAAAATTATGTGTACAATGTCATATATTTTCTGCTTGTAGTAGGTTTTACTTATTTATACACCGCCATCATCTTTAATCCACAGAAGATATCTGAAGATTTACAAAAACAAGGAGGCTTTGTTCCTGGGATACGTCCGGGAAAACCAACTGCTGCATTTTTAAACTCTATTGTAACTCGTATTACGCTTGTTGGTGCGTTTTTCCTTGGTGTCATTGCAGTACTTCCAAATATCTTGGGTCTTTTTACAAATAATCAGTCTCTCATTGTCGGTGGAACAAGTATTATGATTGTAGTGTCTGTTGTTATTGAAACAGTTAAAATTTTAGAAGTGCAGCACACAACACGAAATTACGAACAATACAAATAAAGGAATTATATTTTTGAAAATCGTACTTATTGGCATACAAGGTTCAGGTAAATCAACACAAGGGAATTTGTTATCAAAAAAACTTAAGGTCCCCTATCTTTCTACAGGTCATATTCTCCGAGATATCTCAAAAGAAAAAACACGACTTGGCAGATATATCAAAGAAACAATTAATGCAGGAGTGCTGGTACCTGATAGCAAAATTATTCCAATTGTTGAAGAGTATCTCCAGAGAAAAGAGTATGCAAACGGATATATATTAGACGGATTTCCTCGTACCCTTGCTCAAGCAAAAGTATTTAACGGTTCTGTTGAAGCAGTTATTTATTTAAATGTATCTGATAAAGAAGCGCTGTGGAGACTTTCTTACCGGGAAGAAGACGACGCTGATGACCGAGAAGACGCAACACTGCTTGCTATCAGAAAGCGTATTGAGCTTTTTCATGAACATACTAAACCGGTACTTTCATATTACAAAAGAAAAAAAATGCTGATTGAAATCAATGGAGAACAAGAAATTTCTGAAATTCACGCAGAGATCATGCACAAGATCAAAAAAGTGAGATGAAAAAAGGATTTGTCATCGCCATTGACGGCCCTGTAGCTTCCGGAAAAGGGACTATTGCTCAAAAACTTGCCCAGAAAATTCATGCATTAAACTTTAATTCTGGAGGTGTGTATCGTGCCTATGCGTATAAACTACTACAACAGGGAATAACGACTCTTTCAGAAAAAAATTTATCAGAGTGTATTCAAGCAGGAGATGTTGAAATTTCTATCACAGATGATACAGGCGGATTTGAGATCATGTTAGATGGAAAAAAGG
>DAOMRL010000094.1:0-1709 GCA_035445865.1 Candidatus Levyibacteriota bacterium | reverse complement strand
GCCACACCTGAGATCTCAATGGCAGCTTCAGATTTTGGGCGAAATAAAACATTTGTTGAGTTTATTAGTTCAGAGCTGCGAAGACTTGCTGAAAAATACGAAAGTACGGGAAAAGGTATTATCATGGAAGGCAGGCAAATAGGCACAGAGGTATTTCCTGACGCTGAAGTAAAAATTTTTTTGACCGCAAATCTTCAGACGCGTGCAACTCGAAGGCTTGCACAGTATCAAGCAAAAGGGATACAAAAAACGCAGGAGCAGGTTATAAACGAAACTTCCATGCGAGATGAGCAGGATATGAGTCGTGAATCGGGAGCATTACCCCGAAATCCTGAACAATTAGGATATGAGATAATTGATAACTCAGATATGAATGAGGAAACGACATTACAATCAATTCTTGATATACTGAAACAGAAAAAAATATGGCCAACGAATTAGAACAAAAAATTGAGGCAATGAGTAGAGCAGGAGTAATCCTTGGGGGAGCGCTTGATGAAGTGCTAACCCATGCAAAACCTGGAGTAACTGAGCTGGAGCTTAATGATATCGTTGATAAATATATAACAAAAAACGGTGGATATCCGGGATTTAAAAAAGTTCCTGGATATAAACACGCAATTTGTGCGTGTACCAATGAAGTGGTTGTACACGGCATTCCAAAAAAACGGGTGTTAAAAAAAGGAGATATTATCTGTATTGATACCGGAGTATTTGTAGACGGATATCATACTGACATGGGAGAGACGATCAAAATAGGAGAGAAAATAGTAGATACAGTTTCTGATACTGACAAGGTTGGAATATTTCTATCTGTAGGCAAACAGACGATGTGGAAAGCTATTGAACAGGCAATACCCGGAAACAGAGTAGGACATATCTCCCAAGTAATCCAAGAGGCTGTAGAAGGAGCTGGGTACTCAGTTGTCAAAAATTTAGTTGGGCACGGAGTTGGAAAAACATTACATGAAAAACCTGAGATCCCGGGTATTTTGATGGGGTCTATTGAAAAAACACCAATTATTAAAGATGGTATGACTTTGGCCATTGAAGTCATATATAACATGGGAGGACCATCTGTTGAGTATGATGGTACTGATGGATGGACTATTGTGACGTCTGATGGGTCTCTTTCAGCAGTGTTTGAAAGGACAATTTTAGTTTCAGAAAATGGACCTATATTATTGACAAAATTACACTCAGATGAGCTAACTCGAAGATTGGCGTTATAGTATTGATTAGCTGTGGTAAATCTGTTAGAATAACTCATCCCAGTAATTGTAGGGTTGTTTTTTGTGTAATTATGTTCCCACAATCTAGATGACTGGGAATGTATGGCACACCAAGGATCGATTGAATTAGACGGAATAGTTAAAGAAGTATTGCCCAATACATTGTTTAGAGTTGAAGTTGCGGGTGGACATGAAGTTCTTTGCCATTTATCAGGTAAAATGAGAATACATTTTATTAAAATTTTGCCTGGTGATAAAGTAAAAGTCGAGGTTACGCCATACGATAAAACAAAAGGACGAATAACGTACCGATTAAGATAAAAAATATGAGATTAGTTGGAATTAACTTACCAGATAATAAAAGAATAGATATTGCACTTACCTACATTTATGGAGTAGGACGTAGTAATGTGTATCCAATTTTAAAAGAAGCAAATATTGAACCTGAAAAAAGAAGTCACACGTTAAACGAAGATG
>DAOMRL010000093.1:0-3296 GCA_035445865.1 Candidatus Levyibacteriota bacterium | reverse complement strand
TGCTTCTGTATATCCATTTTGCAGGGCTAACGTATATGTCACAGTTTTGATTGTAAAACCAGGTTGTCTCAGAGAAGTGGCAACATTTACATTTCCATCATGTTCGGTATCAAAATAATTTTTACTTCCAACCATAGCTAAAATATCCCCATTCCTCGGATCAGTAACAACAGATGCCCCATTTTGTACATTTAGATACGCATTACGATCCACATGATCAGTAACCATAGCTTCTACTGATTGTTGCATTGAATAGTCAAGACTTGTTTTTACCTGTAACCCTCCCCGTTCAACTTCTGTGATTCCGTATTGCTGAACAAGTAAATCTTTGACGTACATTACAAAATGAGGGGCTTTAATTGGTACTTTGGGACTGATAAACGTTAACTCCTCTTTAAACGCATCATTGGCCTGTTTTTGATTGATATAGCCATCCCGTACCATCGCTGCCAAGACATCTTTTTGTCTATTTTTCCATAACGTTCCTTCTCCGGAAAAAGGAGAGTAAATACTTGGAGCTTTAGGAAGCCCTGCAAGAAACGCACTTTCAGCAAGCGTGAGATCTGATACCTTTTTTCCAAAGTAGATTTCACTTGCTGACTCAACTCCCCAGGCTGTACCACCGTAAGGGACATAATTAAAATACATCTCTAAAATCTGGTTTTTCGTATATTTTTGCTCAGCCCACAACGCAAGAACCACTTCTTTTACTTTCCTTTTAATCGTTGGTTCCGGTGTTAAAAAGGCAGATTTTATCAACTGCTGTGTAATCGTAGAGCCACCTTGACGATAGTCGGTGCTGACATTGGAGACAAACGCACGGATTATGCCACGTAAATCAAACCCTGGGTGTTCATAAAAATCTTTATCCTCAATGGCAATAGTTGCCTGCTTGAGATATGAAGGAACCGTATTAAGCGGAATAATTGTTCTGTTTTGATTTGCGTAAATTTCATATAACAACACATTATTGCGATCATAAATCTTTGTTGTTTTAGGCACATATGCAATAGACAGGTTGGAAGGATCGGGAAGTTCAGAGATAAAAACAACACCGAGCAAGGGAATAAAAATAAAAATACATGACATCACAACACCTAGTACAAAAAATTTAAGTTTGTACAAAAATGTCGTTTTATATATCTGCTTTTTTGCAGGGCGTCCACGTTTTTTAGCCGTAGATCTTTTAAAAAGAGCGGTACTTTTGCGAGGGATAAAATGGATACCATCTATCACTTTTGTTATGACAAACTTTATCCCAGATCTGATCAGAGAAAAAGTACTAAGAGTTATTACTATAGCGCTATTAGCAAAATCAGATAATGCAGGAAAAGAACGGGATGTATACAGTGTTTTAGATTTTTTGATTTTACCGCGTTTTACTGTACGAGAAAAGATATATGAAGCTCCTTTTCTTATACCATAGCACGCAGAGATCACCCAGTCACCTATAGTGATAAATACAAGTAAAATAATTAAGATGAGTTTTCGAAATACTGCCATATATTTTTAAATGGGAATTCTTGTCTGGATTATACACAATACAGGATAAAATATAAAGATGATATTGCGGTCTGCCTCTTTTCATTTTTACTCTTCTATGCGTACAATAGATATATGCAGTATCTTGTCATAGGATCTTCAGTAACTGACTTTTTCACTCAAATCTCTCCTGGCGACCATGCTTCTGTTAGCAACAAGACGGTTACGTTTCATCTTGGAGACAAAATTCCTATTCAGATAACTGAGCAGGCTATGGGGGGAAATGGGATGAATGTCTCTATTGGACTCACCCGTCTTGGTTTACACGCTTCTTTTTATACATATCTAGGTAATGACAGTTATTCTCATGACATAGAAGCATTTTTAGAAAAAGAGGGAGTAAGGGTATATGCTGAAAAAGACGGGGAAACAAGTGATATTTCATTTATCTTAGATATGTCTGATGATAGAATAATTTTTTCTCATCATCCTGTAAGAGATCATGGATTTAGTGCTCCTGAAAACCAACAGTTTGATAAAATATTCTTAAGCTCTGTTGGTGATCACTGGGAAGAAGCATACAAAAAAGTTCTTACCTATGCTACTTATTCACAGACACCCCTTATATTTTCCCCCGGCTCAAGACAGCTCAATGATATCAATGACACATTTTTTTCGGCCCTCCACGCATCTGAGTCTCTTTTGATCAACAAAGATGAGGCTTCAGAAATTCTTGATCACTTCGGCACCTCTTATTCAGATATATCATCAATTATTCATGGCCTTGCTCAACTTGGACCAAAAGTTATCTCTATCACAGATGGCGGACAAGGTGCGTATGGATTTAATGGAGCAGATGTTTTTCATATCTCTACACTTTCTAAAGAAAAAGCACCTGAAAAAACAGGTGCCGGAGACGCATATGCTTCCGGTTTTTTGGCTGCTTTGGCTCATAATCACCCAATTGAAGAAGGAATGCGATGGGGAAGTCTCAATGCTCATATGGTGATGCAAAAAATCGGTGCCCAAAATGGACTTATTACTCAGGATGAGTTATTGCGATTGCTTGAAAAACATGATACCTTTAAAGCTACAAAAGTTGCCTGATATATATGACACTTACCCAACTCCATAAAAAAGCCAAACAAGAACACTGGGCAGTTCCTCATTTTAATTTTTCAAGTCTTTCTCAATTGAAAGGGATCCTCGAAGGAGCAGTCGCAATGAGTGCGCCGGTAATTGTCGGTACTTCTGAAGGAGAGAGAGATTTTATTGGACTCACCCAAGCTGTAGATCTTGTTAAAAGTTATCGAAAAACATATGACATTCCGATCTTTCTGAACGCAGATCACTCACGAAGTTTTGAGACAGCAAAGGCTGCATGTGATGCAGGATATGACTCAGTTCACATAGATGTATCAAAAAAACCATTTGAAGAAAATTTAGCTGAGACCAAACAAGTTGTTGAGTATGTAAAATCAACACGACCGGAAGTAGAAGTCGAAGGAGAGCTTGGATATCTTGCAACAGAGTCTTCAAAAATTTATAAAGAAACCGTAGAAATTCCTGAAGACAGTTATACAAAAGTAGAAGAAGCAGTTCGGTATGTAACAGAAACAGGAATTGACAGATTTGCACCCGCTATCGGCAACTTGCACGGCATTGCAGCAAACATACCAAAAATCCGTTTTGATCTTATTGAACAGCTTTCAGCTGCGCTCCCAAAAGACCTTACGTTTGTTTTGCATGGCGGGTCAGGTATCGTAAATGAAGATTTAAAACACATTGTTGAACTTGGATTTAATAATGTCCAT
>DAOMRL010000092.1:889-3303 GCA_035445865.1 Candidatus Levyibacteriota bacterium | reverse complement strand
TACCACGGTCTTTATAGTCTTTGAACATATCAAAGCTTGCACAAGCAGGTGACAAAAGTACTACACCTCCAGGCTCACCAAGTTCTGAGGCTTTCTGAACTATCTCATTCATTGTTTTACATTCTTCAATAATTTCAAATTTAGGATTTGGAAATTGCACTTTCATACGCTCCCATTCTTCTCCGATTCCTATAATTCCTTTTATACTCTCTGTCTTGCTGATTAACTCTCCCAGTCTTGTAAAGTCACTATTTTTACTTGAACCACCAAGGATAAGTATTTTTGGATCTTCAAAAGCTTCTATTGCAGCTTCTGCTGTTTCAGGTGTAGTAGAAAATGAATCATCATAATACCGAACGCCTTTCACTGTTCTTACGAGCTCCAGTCTATGCTCTAAACCTTTAAATGACCGTAATACAGTTGCGATGTCATGTTTACCCACACCAGCAAGTTTAGCAGCCATTACTGCTGCACAAACATTTTCCAAATTATGTTTTCCTGGAAGTAAAATGCGATTAGTAGGAATTACAATTTCATCTTTTCCAGCGTAGCGAATAACAATTTTCCTGTCTTTCACAAAACAGCCACGGTCAATGTCGTGTTCTCTGCTAATGAAAAATACCTGTGCATCAGTATATACGTCAGATTCATTTGAAGCAGGGTAATCTTTGTTGAGAATTGCATAATCTTCTGAAATTTGGAATTTTAAAATGTTTCTTTTTGCATCAACATACTCATCTACATCTTTATGGATATCTAGATGCTCTGAAGTTACCATAAGCATAACTGCAATATGAGGACTTTTGTGTAGATCTGCAAGCTGGAAACTAGAAAGTTCAAGTACTGCAATACTATCTTGTGTAAGTTTTTGAAGAAAATCCAGCGCTGGAGTACCGATATTTCCTCCAAGATACGCATCTTTACCACCTGCCTTGAGCATTTTGTAAATAAGCGATGACGTTGTTCCTTTGCCTTTTGTACCGGTAACTCCGATAATAGGGCACGGACATAGATCAAAGAAAAGCTTTGTGACTGAGGTGATTGTATCTTTTGGTATTTTTATGAGCTCAGGATGAGTAACTGGCACACCTGGTGAACGAACAATTAAGTCATAGCTATCAAGCTCAGAGAAAGCTTCAAACTTAAATATAATTCCTTGCGCTTGAAAATCACTGATTTCTTTTTTATCAAAAGCATTTTCAGGCTTTGTATCGTATACCGTTACTTGAGCACCTTTTGAAGAAAGAATATGCAGAGCAGACTTGCCTTCGACTCCAAATCCGAGGATTGCTATTTTTTTATGAGAGAAATCTATTTGTGAAGACATAGAAGTTATAGAATAACATTTTAACTTTCAATCTATTTGAGTACCAAGGGTCGGATTTGAACCGACGACCTGTCGCTTATGAAACGACTGCTCTAACCACTGAGCTACCTTGGCATATTCATATACAACCCATCAATTAATCCAAGCATCTCGTAATACATCTTTGTAGATTTTCTAACCCCAATTGATAACGTCCCGAAATGCTGATCCATATTGTCGTATATTTTTTTACTCTCTGTTTTTTTAAAACGAGTTTTGTAAAACTGACTTAAAGGAACTGTTGTCAGATCTGACCAATATTGCTTTACTAGATCCTCTCTATTCTTATGAGATTCATGAATTCCAACAGTACATACAATATCTGAAACACTCACATTAAAAAAAGTATTAAGCCAATACATCAGGAATTCTATCATTTTAGGATCAGAATTACAAAATTCAATCCTCTTATTACTCTTACCACCTTCTGCCCAGTATAGTGAGATTCCTGCTATAAATATTTCTCTTTTTGTTAGATCTTTTAGTTTACTTTTCCCATTTAGTTGAGCTTCCTCTAACCTTTTTTCTCTTTTCTCTCTATGTATTTGAGATAATTTTAGCCTACCTCGCTCAGCACCGCTTAAAGAACATTGTTTTAATTCTTCAATTTGGTTAGCTGTTAATACTATATCTACAACCCACCTGCTTACTGAAGATCGTGCTACACTAAGCTCTTTTTCAATACTCTTTATACTATTCCCTTGTCTTCTTAATTCCCGCGCTTTACTTCTTAAATCATATCTAGCCATAAAATGGAACCCCCAACAGCCTTAAGTACTAATATACTATCATCTTTAACAAGCTAGTATCCAGATTCAATAACGAGTTTTGACGCAAGCTCGCTAACTTGACATACAGAAGTTTTTTCACGTAAAATCATAAATGTAACAATTGTGTAATAATTTATGTTAGAAACAATTCTCGGCGGAGCTTTAGGATTTTCTCTTTTTAGCCTCACGTCACACCCAAATTCACCTGTTAACCGAAGATTACCACAAAAACAAGTGTGGAGATTAGTAATAACTGCAAAACCCAATTAATCCGGAAC
>DAOMRL010000092.1:0-879 GCA_035445865.1 Candidatus Levyibacteriota bacterium | reverse complement strand
GGAGATTTCATATAACTCCTGAGGTAAAGCTACGGCTGAGGAATACTTTCTTTCATGTCCATCACTGGCTTGTATTTGCAGGATTGTTTGCATTTATTCAAACAACTGAAAAAGCTTTTCTTCACTCCGACATCGTACAAGGGTTCATGGTTGGAAGTATTGCTCAAGGTTTGACTTACGAAGATCGCTTTATGGTTTTTTACAAAGCAACGGCTGAAAAAATCCGCGGTAAAAAAGAATTTTTGAGATAACTGCGGAGGAGGCGGGATTCGAACCCGCGTAAGCTTGCGCTTGCACGCTTTCCAAGCGTGTGGAATAGTCCACTATCCGACTCCTCCTTAATTTTTATAAATTTTTAGCAATTTCCCTTATTTCAGGTAATAATTTACGAAACATCTTTTTTGCATTGTCATATGTTAATTTTGCCTCAACTTTGTCCAACTCTACCCACTCAACTGCTTCCATTTCATGATCTTTTCCCGCAAAATTACCGCTTTTATACCGCATAACGTAGTAATACACTATTTTTTTGCGTTTTTCACCTTGCCATTTATATTGATACGTCTCCTCACACGCAAATTTGATAATTTCTGCATCTATTCCTGTTTCTTCTTTTACTTCACGCAGCGCTGTATCTTCCTGTGATTCTCCAGCAAATATATCTCCAATGTGGCCTTTAGGAAATCCCCAACCATGATACTGAGCATGTTGAGCCATAAGCACATATATTACACTGTTTTCTTTTTTCAGGACTATCCCACCTGCAGAGTGTTCTGATTTCATATTGTTATCAGGCTCAATTATACACTATACTGTTTGATTTACCCCCGGAAATACACTAAAATACCATACTATAGCTCTCGTAGTTCAACGGATAGA
>DAOMRL010000091.1:0-3416 GCA_035445865.1 Candidatus Levyibacteriota bacterium | reverse complement strand
GAGTGTTTTATACTGTATCTGATACTGTTAGTCAAGTAGCGTATAACCGTTTATCACTCCCGTATTACCTCTGCTTGTAATTAGTACGCAAATTAGTCTATAATGGACTGTTTCAAACGTTTCGAAAATTTTTCATATGATCGATAAAATTGTCATTAAAGGTGCTCGTGAGCACAACCTCAAAAATATTGATTTAGAGATTCCAAAATACAAACTTGTTGTATTTACTGGGCTCTCCGGTAGTGGAAAAAGTTCACTTGCTTTTGACACCATTTATGCCGAAGGTCAGAGAAGATATGTTGAGTCTTTGTCCTCATATGCACGCCAATTTCTTGGTGTGATGAAAAAACCGGACGTTGATCTGATTGAAGGACTTTCACCTGCAATTTCTATTGATCAAAAAAGTACCTCTCATAATCCACGGTCTACTGTCGGAACTGTTACAGAAATATATGATTATATGCGTCTTCTCTATGCTCGCGTTGGACACCCGCACTGTCCAAATTGTGGTCGGGAAATTTCCCGTATTACAAAAGAGCAAGTTGTTGAAGACATCATCACAAAATATATTGAAATTACCCCATCAAGAATTCTGATTTTAGCACCGGTCGTTAAAGGACGAAAAGGCGAATATACAGACCTTTTTAAAGACCTCAAAAAACGAGGATACCAGCGAGTGAGAATAGACGGACGTATCTATACTTTGGATGAAGATCTAGTACTCATTAAAACCAATAAACATACCATTGATGTCGTGATCGACCGTGTCACACTCAGTAAAGACTATGATAGGCAACGGCTCGTTGAGTCAGTAGAACAGGGATTAAATCTTGGAAACGGAGAAGTAATTATCTCAAAAGTTACTGATGAGTCATTTAATTTCCCTGAAAAGCCTACTCAGATGGAAGATAAGTTGTATTCTCAAAAATTTGCGTGTCCTGAGTGCGGTATATCATTTGAAGAAATAGAGCCACGCCTTTTTTCTTTTAATTCTCCTTACGGTGCGTGTCCACGATGTAACGGTCTTGGTATGCGATATGACATTGATGAAGCAATGGTACTTAATCCGGAATTAACTATTTCTGAAGGAGGAATCTTGGCGCTTTCAAATATTCATGATAAAGAAACATGGTTTGGTCGTACTGTCCGTACAGCACTTGAAGAGAATAATATTCCAATAGATTTATTGATAAAGCACCTCAATGATGAACAAAAACATGTACTACTTTTTGGAACTGGAGATAGGCTGTATGAGGTACGAGGGAAAAATAGGTTTGGAGAGTCAACAAAAATTTATGAATCGTATCCAGGTATTGTTAATTATCTTTTGTCTCGATATAACGAGTCAGACTCAGAACTGGTCAAAAAAGAAATTGAAAAATACATGACTCCTAAGGTATGTGAAGTATGTAATGGAGCTAGACTTAAAAAAGAATCACTCTCAGTAACTGTCAATGAAAAAAATATCTCTGAAGTAAGTGATATGAGTATCTCAGACACACAAATTTTTGCTGAAAAACTTCCTGAGACACTTAATACACGGGAAAATGAAATTGCCCGTATGATTTTGCGTGAAATTGTCATTCGATTAAAGTTTTTAAATGACGTCGGACTTTCATATCTCACCCTTTCCAGAAGTGCCCATACGCTTGCGGGTGGTGAAGCTCAGCGCATTAGACTAGCTTCTCAGATAGGGAGTGGATTATCCGGAGTATTGTATGTGCTTGACGAGCCTTCAATTGGATTACATCCCCGTGACAATACAAAATTGATTACTACACTCAAGAGGCTAAGAGATCTTGGCAATAGTGTTGTTGTTGTGGAGCACGACAAAGAGATGATGGAAGAATCTGATTATATTTTTGATATTGGGCCTAAAGCAGGAGAGTTTGGAGGTAACATAGTCGCACACGGTACTCCAGAACAAATTAAAAAAGACGAAAATTCAGTTACCGGTCCATACATATCAGGAAAAAAGAAAATTACGATCAAACGTTCCGATAGTAAAAATCCTCATGAAGGATTGTCACTGCATTTGACCGGTGTACAAGAACACAATCTCAAAAATGTAACTGCCGAGTTTCCGCTTGGCAAGCTTGTCTGTATCACTGGGGTATCAGGCAGTGGGAAATCAACTATGATCAATGACGTGTTATACCACGCAGTTGCTCAAGAAAAAAATGCGTTTCATCGTGAGCGACCCGGCAAATTTCAAAGTATCACCGGATTTGAACACCTCAAAAGAGTGTATATGATTGATCAATCTCCGATAGGACGGACACCAAGAAGTAACCCTGCCACATACACCGGTGCATACACGTATATTAGAGATATATTCACCAATACTCGAGAAGCTAGGCTTCGTGGTTATGGACCAGGACGATTCTCTTTTAATGTCCGCGGCGGGAGATGTGAAAACTGTGAAGGAGAGGGACAGAATAAAATTGAGATGCAATTTTTGCCTGATGTATACATCGAGTGTGAGGTATGTAACGGTACTCGATTTACTCAAGATACGCTTGAGATTCAATTTGAAGGAAAAAATATTGCCGATGTATTAAATATGACGGTGAGTGAAGCTACTGCATTTTTCTCATTTCATCCTGCGTTATCAAATAAATTATCAACACTTATGGAAGTAGGACTTTCCTATGTCAGACTCGGACAACCTGCGCCAACATTATCAGGAGGAGAAGCACAGCGTATTAAACTCGCTGCAGAACTTTCCAAAAAAGGACAAGGACAAAGTTTGTATTTACTTGACGAACCGACAACCGGATTACATTTTGCTGACCTTGAAAAATTAATTGGAGTCTTGCGCAAACTGGTCGAAAAAGGTAATACTATAATAGTTATCGAGCATAATCTGGATGTGATAAAAAATGCGGATCATATCATTGATCTGGGACCTGAAGGCGGACAAGGTGGAGGACGTATTATTGCTACAGGCACACCGCACGAAATTGCACGCAATAAAGAGTCACATACCGGACGATATTTAGCTCGAGAACTCGGTATTGCATGAAACGGATAATCGTCGTATTTTTTTCCATTTTTTTCTTTTTTGTTTTTCACCCTTCTGCTTTTGCTGATGAAAAATTCTCAATTTCATCTAATTCTTCTTTTAGTGTTCATGAAAATACCGTAACCCAAGTTACTCAGCAAATTAGCATTACAAACAATACTGAGTATTATTACACTCCGTCGTATGGTATGACGATAGGGTATAAAGATATTGAAAATATTAGTGTACGAGGGCCAAACGGAGCGATTCCTTTTACAACCAGTGATACAGAAGAAGGAAAAAAAATTGATATCACGTTTAATGATCGTATCGTAGGACTCAATAGACAAAATACCTTTACCGTGATTTTTTCATCCAAAGAAATAGCGCATAAAAATGGCTCTATTTGGGA
>DAOMRL010000090.1:0-3580 GCA_035445865.1 Candidatus Levyibacteriota bacterium | reverse complement strand
GGTCTTGGATTGGTGTAGGTGTTGCAAACCCTTTGTTTCCAATGTTCACTTTCAATTCATTGCAAATAGCAAAGTCATTGAATACATGTTTTATTTCATGCACAACTGGTGTTGCCTCATGAGTCTGAACAGCTTTTTTCACGAATAAATCGTGATTAAGCTTTGTTATTCCGCGTGGCTTTTTGGGACCGTTTGAAAAACGGTTACCAAAGTTTCCCGCAGGACGACTAAATGATTTTTTACCTCTTCCGCGCGATGCGCGTTGAGACCGTGCATTGTACATAGTATTTGGCGAAATAGAAAATTACTGAAAATGTGTATTTGAGCAGATACTGTATGCTTGATACTGTCAGTGAGCTATCAAGAATATGTACCAATTGAGTAAATCAAAAGGAGGAATAACTGAAGCTCTAATCTAAGTCTTGAGACAGTATACAGTACGATTATTAGTTTGTCAAGTTACTATGGGATTTTTCCTATATTGTATACAAAATACGGTATACTATATCTGATGAAAGACATACAAGTATATACACAAGATGACATTGCATCGCTCACCGCTGGTGAGAAGTATTCCCGATGTGTATTTGATAACTTAGAAATGGATCAACTTGATCTCTCAGACTGCACTTTTACAGATTGCTCATTTGAAAAAACAAACCTTGCAGGCACAAAGTTAAATGGTAGTGTCTTTAATCAATGTAATTTGAGTAATGCTGTAGTTGTCGGAACCAACTTTTTTGCAGCAGAATTTACAGAAACAAAACTCCTCGGAGTTATATTGTCACGCGCATTTTCTTTTATAGGGGCACAATTCACACGTTGTAACTTTGATTATGCAGATTTGCGTGCGATGGACTTATCTGGGCTTGATTTATCCCACTCATCGTTTATAGAGACTGATTTGTCTCTTACAAACCTTGAAAAGACTTCTTTTATTAACAGTCAATTTATTAATGTGAATATCAATTTGAGCAAACTTTTGATGACAGACCTGCGAGGGGCAACAATTCAAGGAATCAGCCTGCAAAATTCAAATCTAGATGGAATAATTTTGACTGCACACCAGCTTGAAATGTTAGCAAATGAAATTGGAATTACGGTTATGGAAAGCGAAGAGAAAAAGTGACAGGAGGCTATCTTAATTCACTCTTACTATTATTGGGCATTACAGTTTGATATTATTCTTATATGAAAATCTATTTAGCAGGTTCAGTGCCAAAAGGTGATAAGGAAGCAATAGATTATGTAGATTGGAGAAAAGAATACATAGAGATTATATCTAAATACGTAGATGATGTAGAACTTTTTGATCCAAATATATTTTATGCCCTCGAGGGAGATTCAAAAGGAGTTACAGGAGCTGATTGTTCAAATATTCAAGAAAGCGATCTCGTAATTGTTAACGCTAAAGAAAAGATCGGCGCAGGTACTGCAATGGAATTTGTTATTGCAAAGTACTTCTCAAAGCCTGTTATAACGATTCTCCCAAAAAACACTCATCACAGAAGGTCAAATTTAGAATTTGAAGGAAGGATCGTTGAAGACTGGATTCATCCATTTATTGATACATTTTCCGATGTTGTAATTGAAGACATTGAGCTGGTAAAAATAGCTCTAGAAGAAGTAAAAAACGAAAAGATTAAAAGTATTACCGTGATTGATGAGTCTATTGAATATGCAAAAAAAACCTTAAACGAGAAACAATCCTAAACAGTTCTCTACTCCTAATTGTTATTTTTTAATCTTTTCTGTAAGTTCAGCGAGTTTATTGTCGTCTGCTCGTTTGTAGTCGTGCGATGAAATATATCCTTCATACTTTTCAAAGTATTTATTAACACTTGATTCAATAGGTTTCCACTCTTTCATATTTCTCGTTCCGTGCATTGGAAATAACTTTGCATGGATATGATCTACACCAAATCCTTCAAAAACTAGTGCAGTCCTTCCTACATCATCAAGTTTGATGTCTAATAATTTTGCAACTTTTTTTGATGCAAGTAGTAATTCTTGTAAAATAGTATCTGGTAAATCAAAAACATAGCTTAGATAGTGTTCTCTTGTAATTACTACAGTTACTCCTTGAGTATTAGGAAAAATAGACAGAAAAGCTATGTGTTTGTCATCTTCCCAAATAACATGAGCAGGTGCTTTTTTATTCACAATTTTGCAGAAAATACAGTTTTCCATACATTAACTATACTACTCCCAATCCCTAATTGTTTCTTCTCTTGAAGAGCAAACTGTAGATAGAGTCTATAGAGAAGTCATCTGTAAATAACAGAATAGCAATAAAGAATATACTTATTAAAATATATATGAGAGCCATTACTTCATAATTCAATTGAATTTCATACAGTATCGAAGCAATCACACCTAGGGTAAATAGTAGATTCACACTAGAGCTAACTTGTAGCTCTGATCCTCGACCGGGAATCTGATCAGTACTAATCAGTTTAGTGACTACGTAGTTGTATATATAATCAAAGGGGTGCATGGGCAATATGATACCAAAAAATGCAATCAGTGCAGTTATAGCTAATATATATGGATTTGCCAGGAATATACCGAGAGCTACAAGTGATACGTATAATGGGTAACTAAAACGGATACCGTATTGAGCACTTTTTCTCCCTGATGTTACTCTACAAACAAACCATTTTGCCATCAATCGATTCCTGACTAATTTCAATGTCGTCATAATTTTGGTTTAGGATACCTTTTGTAGATAATATTACCACAAATACATCAATCTATATGTGTATGCGCTGCAGGATATTGCGGAACCACGAAAAAAGCACCTTGAGGTTGTTGAGTTGGGAACCCTAAGCTACTTTCTTCGTCCTGCGCATGCAGGAAAAGTGCTATAGGTAGTACCCTTCTCACCTTACGGTGCTTATTTGTTCTTCAACTCTGCCCAGAACTCTGGATCGTGTCGATTGACTTTATTCTTTGAAGCGTGTTCAGCTTCTTGAATTACCAGTTTCACCTCATGGGGCAATTGTTCCAACACTGCCTTGCGGTTTTTAGGTACCTCAAGAGAACCAACCTCAACCGCACTCCCGATGATGAGAACACCGTTGAGATATTCTGATCCTCTAATCGACATCTTTCCACTGGTCTTGAGATGTCGAACTTTTACTGGCAATTCCTTCCAAGGTTTAACAGTTATTTGGCCAGGAATTTCACCTACCAAACCCAGTCCTGAAGGAAGGATGACAGCAACACGACCGAGCAACTCATCCACGATTGACCTCCTGTTTCCCGTCACTTGTGTGACACGAATGAGTAAGAAGATGGTTAGTATTGTAATATAAATGAGGCTAATTGTCAATGCTATGGGATGAAGTGAGCCGACTGTCCAGACCTTCGAACCTGTTTGGGATTATTTCTTAAAAGTATATGACACGCTTGAAAGGCACAATGTACAGTTTGCTACATTATAGCCCAACAGAGTTAGCCCCATGTTCAGCCTGTTCTTGCGTAAACTTGTCATATTTCAACTGGTCTATCAAACTACCTCTTGAGAAGGCAGAATATTCCATATATGACTTTGCTTTTTCTGCTGCTTCATTCATCC
>DAOMRL010000089.1:0-3620 GCA_035445865.1 Candidatus Levyibacteriota bacterium | reverse complement strand
CTGGTGCTTTTCGTGCAGCCAATGTGATTGTCTCACCTGTCTTAGGATTTCTCCCTTTTCTCTGTTTCCGTGACCGCACACTAAATGTACCAAAACCGGTCAATACAACCTTTTCATTCCTTTTGAGAGAATCACGAATACCGTTGAGAAATACTTTTACTGCTTCTTTAGAAGCTTTATTGGTGAGATTGGCTTTTTTTGCAACTAACTCTATTAAATCTTTTTTAGTAACGGATGCCATGGGCAGAACTCACCTCCTTATCTTTCAGCATAGATTGATATAACAATACAACTAATAACTAAGCGCTGTCAAGGGGTATACTATTTAAAGGCTATTCTTTTGGTTCGGAGACGCGGAATTCACGAATTGCGGTGACTTTTACCACACCAGGGACAATTAGTTTACGATCAACTTCTTCTTTAATTCGTTTTGCAACAATTGTTGTCTCAACGTCATCCATTTTACCTGGATTAACAATAACCCGGAGTTCACGACCTGCTTCAAATGCGTATGCATCTGATACACCGTCATAACTTTTTGCAATTTCTTCCATATCACGCATTCTTTTAAAATATTCCTCTATGTCTTCATGTCGTGCTCCTGGTCTTGCCCCTGAGATAGCATCTGCAACATACACAATTACTGATTCTACTGAGCTAAAAGGTCTATCTTCGTGATGCTCAAGAACGGTATTGATAACCTCTTTTGGCATTTTGTATTTTTGGAGTATTTCTGCACCAAGTGTCACATGGCTTCCTTCTTTATCAAAATTAACTTTTCCAATATCATGGAACAGACAGCCAAGTTTAACAATTTCCACATTTGCTCCTATTTCATGCGCAATTTGCATACCGATTTTTGTTTCTTCAAGCGTATGCACTATGAGATTTTGTCCAAATGATGTGCGGAATTTAAATTTACCAAGCATCGCGATCAGATCAGGATGAATATTATATGCATTTACTGCATGTGCAAGTTTTTCTCCTTCTTCAAACATGATTTTTTCAACTTCTTTTCGTACTTGCTCAACAACTTCTTCAATTCTTACCGGTTGAATACGTGTATCTTTAATAAGAAGTTCTAGAGCCCTGCGAGCAACTTCTCGTCTCACCGAATCAAATGATGATAAACGAATTATTCCCTGTTCGTCTAAATCAACATCAACACCCGTTGCATTTTCAAAGGCTCTGATGTTGCGTCCTTCTTTTCCAATGATTTTTCCTTTTACATCTTCATCCTGGATTTTAACTGCTGAGATTGTATATTCGGGGATAATATCAAGCGCACCGTGACGCATCGCGTCCACTAAAATTTCTTGTGCCTTTTTATGTGCAACTACCTTTGCTTCGTCTTCTGATTCACGGATAATACGTGCAATATCTGCTTTTGCATCTTGCCGTACCTCTTCTAACAAAAGATTTTTTGCGTCTTCACGAGTCAGAGAAGACACTTTTTCTAATTTTTTTATATAATCGTCACGATTGTCTGACATAACAATTTGAAAAAAATGAAAGAAGTCCTCAGGAAGGTATTATGATTGAGAAGATATTAATAACTTGCTACTATTCATAAACATCTAAGACCTATAGGCTCTTTCTGTTTTCTACTCACATTATACGAACATTCATGATATTAGTCAATAAGCCCCTCTTTTTTTAGATCTTGAATAACACTCCCAATATATTCTTTTGTATAGTCTGCAAACATGAGATTGTCCTCTGTTACAGATCCTTGTGCTAAATACTCTCTAAGTATTGCTCCTCGAAGTTGTCTTTTTGATCCTTCAAATTTTGATTGTTTTGTATAATGTTTACTTTTTCTATTTGGGTTGTGAGTAATCTTTGCCAGATAATTACCATAATCCATCAGTGCATAGTACCATTCCCGATAGTTATTTTCGGGAAGAGTCTGTTCAATATATGGAATGAGTTGAGCATCAGAAATTTTTTCTTTATCAGAGAAGAAAAAGTGTATAAATACCCGTCTGATATTTGTTTCTATAAAAATAGCTCTTTTATTAAATGCAAATGCCATAAGTGCACCTGCGGTATATTTTCCAATTCCTGGAAGAGACATGAGTATTTTTTCCTCTGAAGGCAATGTATTGCCAAACTGAGTCACAACAGCCTGTGCTGTTTTTTGTAAATATAGCGCCCTGCGGTTGTACCCCAATCCACTCCACAGTTGTAAAACGTCTGGTAAAGAGGCTTTTGCAAGTGCCTGAAATGTAGAGAATTTTTTAATAAAATCATTAAATTTGGGAACAACACGATCCGTCTGCGTTTGCTGAAGCATTATCTCTGAAACTAGTATCTGATACTGATCTGTTGTCTGCCTCCACGGAAAATTTCGTTTATTTTTGTGATAGTACTCCCAAATTACTTTTTTAAATTCTTCATGTGTATTTTTTGCCATAAAACTACTCACTACTGATAATTAAGTTTTTAATGATATCGATATTTTTTTTATCTGGTCCTTTTTTATCAAACCCCGGTACTTCAAGAATAAAGGGAAGATCTTTTGTTATGGGATGATTGAGAAGTTGTGTAAAAACTTCAGGAGAGATTTGTCCTTCACCAATATTTTCGTGTCTGTCTCTATTTGATCCAAGAGAATCTTTACTATCATTCATATGTATCACTTCTAGTTTTTCAAGACCGATTTTTTTATCAAACTCTAAAAAAAATTGTTCAAAACTTTTTTTTGTACTGAGATCATACCCTGCAGCGTGTAAATGACAGGTATCAAGGCATACTTTTACCTGATCACTTCCTACATCTCGGACAATATTCCCTATCTCTTCAAGTTGGGTACCAATTTTCCTGGTTCCGGCATTTTCAATGATAAATACTGTGTCTGATGGAATACTGCCTAGGACGCGCTGTATGTTGGTAATAAGCGTTTCGTATGTTCCGTTGGTAAGTGAGCCTAAATGAATAATACTGCCCTCTATACCCATTTTACTGGCCAATGTAAGCTCTCCAGTAAGTGAACCTACGGAAGATTCACCAATTCTTTCCGGATTTGCCAAATTTATTAGATAACAGGCATGAAAATACGTATTTTCAATATTTAAAGCACTTTTTTGATTTTTGAACTCTGTAATTGTGCTTTCTGACACTTTGGGTTGTGACCAAAATCGAGGAGATGATGCAAAAATCTGCATACAATTCCCCCCTTTTTGCACAATACTCTCCAGAGAAGCACCATACCCCCCCACAATTGACACATGCGCTCCAATTTTCATATGTATGATTATACAGTAGATTTATATTTTTAAAAATATCTATGACTATAGGTTGTTATTTTATGTAAAATAGAGTATAATACCCTCCAAAGTAGGAGTCCACCTACTATTGCACTTTATTAATTAAGGAGACCGACATGTTCGCAATCATGGAATCTCTGTGGAGTCTAGACTGGTGGGGATTTGCGATATTCATCGCAGCCTTCACTTTTGGCACCACAATCGTTATCCGTCTGCTTGTTGAGGTTGTCCTAATGGGAGAAAAGTTTTACACTACTCCCTTCAGGTCGTTCCTCTACGGGGACACGATCTTCCTGCCGATTTTTGCTGGTTTTGCAGCACTCGTGTTGCTTGACTACGAGCGTCAAGGAT
>DAOMRL010000088.1:0-3693 GCA_035445865.1 Candidatus Levyibacteriota bacterium | reverse complement strand
GCTCTGAAACAGATTGTTCACCACTTCCAAGAAAATGAAAACCCGAACGAGGAGTTTTGGAGAGTATTCCTACTTCAAAAAGAAAATTTACAATGCCTTTTAAACTTTTCTTCACACCCCATTCTAGATCTGAAGAAAAGAAAAGTCAAACACCTACCAGCTTCCACCACCGCCACCACCAAAACCACCTCCAGAAAATCCTCCTCCACCTGACCCACTACTACTTGATGGAGTTGATGCCATAGCAGTTCCAAGTGACTTTGAAAAATCTGACATACTACTTTCAAAATGAGCAAGATTCATCACATGCATACCTGTATACCATGAAGCTGTTGAAGTTTCCGGCTTATACCCCATGTTTTTTAAAGCTTTTGCAAACTTTGCGGTCAGACCAAAAATAATTGCGTATGGCAACACTTCGTTAAACATATTTTTGTTTTCAAAAAACTTTTGTCTGTGTTTTTCTACATTTTCAATAAATAACCGATATCCTTTAATGCGACGATACATTTCATATCCTTTTGCAGTCCTCCGTGACATAAATTGAGAAAAAATTAATAAATTAATCCCGTTCACAATCCCTGCAATACCTCCCATAAAGAAATATTCATTTTCTACTCCCAATCCTGAAAACATAATAAATCCTGATAATACAATCAAGATGATTGCAATTACCAAATATATGCTCCGTACATTTTCAGGATTTGATGGGAAAAATCCTTTTTCTACCATATCGTGATACAACTGATCTTTTACTTTTTTAAGATCAGTATAAAATTTCTGTTTAAGCTCTGACATTTTGACCGATTCTTTACTATCAAAAAGTCTGGTTAATAATTCTTTTTCATATGCAATTAACTCAGCGGTATCTTTTTTCTTTTTTGTAAACGTATAATCACGTGACCCAAAGACCCATTTTTTGTCGATTTCCTCTATCGTTAAAAATCCACGTGCAGCAAGGTCAATGATCGTACCGGTCACATCAAGTGTATCAGCCCGTTCATCCATCAAGACCCCAATCTCTGCAGGTCGTAATTTGTCAGGTGGTGTATACTCAACTACTGTAGTATCTTTGTGAAAAAATGGTCTTTTTTCCTCTTTTGCATTTTCATCAAATAAATGTGTCCCTCTGTACCATAGATCTCTGCCTTTTTGTGACCATAGCAACAAGATTGCTCCGATACCTGTAATCAGAACAAATAAAAATGTTACCAACGCAGGCAATGAAAAAAGTCTTTTTCCAAAAGACTTAACCGTAGGAAGTGCAGTAATCCCTTTGGGATATGCAACAGCAATTGTCATGCCTTCATACGGCTGAAGTGTATGTCCAGTAGCAGTAACGATTTCATCATTCATCTGAATACTGCAGGTCTCAACTGAACCGACTGCACCGATAAAACAATCAGCATTGTCAAACGTTCCGCCAGCAAGAGTAATCGTTGCAGAAACTGAACCCATCGGAACTTCCCAGTTATTTCCGGTTACATTCCAGTACAATTCATCAAATGTTGAGAACCCACGAAGAACACCAACAGCTGTATATGAAATCTGATATGTATGCGCACCTGAAATTGTTCTGTCAGGGTCACCGATACGAATTCGTACAAAATCTCCTTCTCTTGTCACTTTGTACTGATTATTGGTTATCTGTATATTTTTTATCTCTGTATGATATTTTGAGCCGTCCTCATTGGTATAGGTAACAGGAATATCACGATAAATTCCGTGTTTTTCTGTGTCAAAGAAATCCACATCAATTTTCTCAGTTATTGCTACTTCTCCTGACTGAGCAATTGTTATATCAGAAGAAAATTGCGTAATTTCCCATGCTTCTTGCGCATGAACCTGAGAAGAGAAAATAAAGAAAAAAGATACCAATGACAAAACCCACTTCATACCATGATTATACACCCTATGAACGAGGAGATTTTATCTTTTCTCAAAATAGAGAGTGACAACAGAGGTTATTTCTTGAGTTCCCGGTTGCATAGTAGGAGCATTTGCCCCACCCATTGCATCCATACTCAAACTTCTTTCAAATGGCATGATAGGACCCATACCATTTGGGGATGATTCAACAACATTTACTATTTTTCCAAGGCGGATTCCCAAAGAACGAGCAAGTTCTTCTGCTTGCTGTTTGGCATTTTCAATTGCTTTATTCCGTGCTTCTTCTCGGAATTTTTCAGGATTGTTTACAGTATATTGCACGTTATACACCTGGTTTGCCCCTGCAGTTGTCACAGCTTGAGAAATCTGAGATACGTTTTCTATATTACGAATCGTAACTGAAACGGTTACATTTCCATTGTAACCGGTAATACCTCCTGTCCTCCCAGCACTATAATCCTGATTTGGATTTACCGAGTAATTTGATGTTTTAATATCATTTTCCTCTACCCCCAACCCTTTAAGTGCTTCAACTATTGCATTATTTTTTTCATTGATCTCACTTTGAGCTTCTTCAATAGTACGTGCGTTTGCAACTAAAATACCTGCTTCAAGACTTGCTTGATCAGGTACTACTTCTACTTTTCCTTCACCTACTACAGATAGATCAGATGCTTGTGTAGTTGTAACACGAATAGGATAAGAGATATTCAGTTCTTTCACTAAAATGAGTCCAAGAAGTGTAATGCCAACGAGTGCAGCATATGTAACAAGGAGTCTTTCGTTGAGGAGTTTTCGCATAACATATTCATTGTAGTGAAGACTAGAAATAAATTGCAAGAGGTATTTTAATACTATTTTCTTCAAAATTTGGACTATAATAAAAAGATATGAAAAATATTTCAAACATTATAAAACTTGCAAAACCGCTTCATGGACTCGTCGGAATTATTGCCTTACTCATTGTATTCGGCGCAGCATTAGAGCTGGTTGCACCAATTATTTCTAAAAATATCGTTGACCAGATCGTGGCTCAAGTCCAAAATCAAGGTGGAGATATTGACTTGCTCGTTATATTAATTCTTGCTGCGTTCGGGGTAAACTTACTGGCGCTTGTAACCCAAACTGTCAGTAACAGACTTGGTGACCACTTTTCTGCAAAACTAGGTAAATTTTTAACTGAAAAATACTATGATAAAGTACTTCGTCTCCCTCTTACTTATTTTAATTCAGAAGTTTCAGGAAAAATTGTCAACCAACTGAATCGAGGTATTGTCTCAATCCAAGGATTTATCCAGACAATGACTAACTTTGCTCTTCCCTCCCTTTTACAAGCAGTATTTACTGTCTGTGTACTTGCCTATTACAACGTGCCGATTGCAATATTTACCTTTCTCCTTTTCCCGGTATATATATCCATCTCATATTACTCGACTAAAAAATGGGGAGAAGCTGAGGTTAAGAAAAATAAAATAGAGGACCAGTCCCGTGGCCGTATCCAAGAAGTCATCGGAAATATCAGACTGGTCAAGAGTTTTATTACCGAAAAATTAGAATTTACTAAAGTAGTTAAAAATTACGAAAACATCAATACTATCTATGCTAAGCAAAGTCAGACATTCCACGTATTTGATTTTTTCAGGGGACTGTCTCTCAATATTGTACTGCTTATCATAAATATTGTCGTTTTTTACAATACATTCCAAGGTGATCTGACAATCGGTGAAATGGTACTGATTTTACAACTTGTTGCTCAAAGCAGACGACCACTGTTTGCTATGTCATTTATCTTAACCAATATCC
>DAOMRL010000087.1:0-3705 GCA_035445865.1 Candidatus Levyibacteriota bacterium | reverse complement strand
ATTCACTTGTTTTTTCAGGTTTTGCGTCATCGTTATCAGTACTCACTGATACAGAAAAAGAGTTGGGTGTAGTACTTGCCGATATTGGTGCAGGTATTACAAATATCTGTATTTTTGTAGATGGAAATATTGCTCATTCAAGCGTCATTCCGGTGGGTGCGCGTCACATTACTAATGACCTAGCAATTGGTCTACGTATTTCACTTGAGAGTGCTGAAAAAATTAAGCTGTATCTCTCTCAACACTTCTCTAAAGCTGCACGGCAAAAGCATGCTGAAGAGCATGAGGGCAAAGAAAAACCTTCTGATGACATTGATATTTCAAGTCTAGGTATTACAGAAGATTTGAAAAAAGTATCGCAAAAGACATTGGTTGATGGTATCATCAGACCTCGTCTTAATGAACTATTTACGCTTATCGGACTTGAAATTAAAAAATCAGGACTTGGTACACAAACACCTGCAGGGATTGTAATAACAGGAGGTGGAGCACGTACCGTAGGTGCAGAAGAAGCGGCAAAACGAATGCTTTCTATGCCTGTGCGAGTAGGAGTGCCACAAAACATTACTGGGCTTATTGATGATGTTGAAAACCCTTCATATGCAACACCAATTGGACTGCTTATGTATGGAAGAGATTTTCGAGGAGCAGAATCAAGCTCATTTTTGAGCGGTTCACTCAGCGGGATTTCTATGAAACCAGTCAATGATATTACTTCAAAGCTTCAAAAGCTGATCAAAAAATTCCTCCCGTAAATGAGAAGTTTTAATGCTTCAAAATTTATTGCAAATATTTTTCAAGTATGCTAGTATCAAGCTACTTTTAAAGTCTATGTTAATCAAACCTCAAACAGCTTCTTTTGCAAAAATCCGTGTTATTGGAGTAGGTGGCGGTGGTAATAATGCAGTTAACTCAATGGTAGATGGAGCCTCAATTCAAGGAGTGGATTTTATTGGAATCAATACTGATGCACAGGCTCTTCTCAACTCAAAAGCAAATACAAAAGTTCAAATTGGTGAAAATCTAACCCGAGGTCTTGGATCAGGAGGTAACCCTGAGATGGGTCGTGAAGCTGCAGAAGAAAGTAAAGAAAAAATTAAAGATCTGCTTGAAGGATCAGATATGGTATTTTTGACCTGTGGAATGGGTGGAGGTACTGGTACTGGGGCGACTCCTATCATTGCAGAGGTTGCAAAAGAGGTAGGTGCACTGACAGTAGCAGTAGTTACTAAGCCATTTATGTTTGAAGGTACGAGACGTATGGTGGCTGCAGAAGAAGGTATTGAGCAACTTAAAGATAAAGTAGATACACTCATTGTTATTCCAAATCAGCGTATTTTAGAGGTTGTAGATAAAAAACTCTCATTGCTTGAAGCATTCCGTGTTGCAGATTCAGTCCTTACTCACGGTGTACAGGGTATTTCTGACCTGATTACCGTCTCAGGGCTTATTAACGTTGATTTTGCCGATGTTAAAAGCATTATGAGTGACTCTGGTACTGCTCTGATGGGTATTGGAGTGGGTGTTGGTGAAAATCGTGCACAACTTGCTGCAAAACAGGCTACTGCGTCTCCATTGCTTGAAGTATCAATGGACGGAGCACGAGGAGTACTCTTTAATATCACAGGAAGTAGCGATCTCTCAATGGCCGAAGTTGATGAAGCATCCCGTATCATCTCTAAAGCTGCAGATCCGGATGCAAATATCATTTTTGGGGCTACAATTGACGAAACACTTCATGATCAGATAAAAATTACAGTTATTGCTACTGGATTTGATGAAAGTAGACGTCGACTGCAAAACATGGTATCTCGTGATTTGCAGGATGAACAAAACGTAAATCAGGAAGAACCACAAGAAGAACGTCGTGATCGCTCATACTACTTTGGTAATAGCTACCAAGAGCCACAACAGCAACAACAATCTCAACAACCTAAGCCAAAAGAGGAAGAAGACGACATTTTCGACATACCCGCATTCCTCAGACAGAAGAATTAATTCCGTTAATATATTGACAACTAGCTTTTGTAGTATCATAATGTTTGCAATGGAACGCAACGAAGGCAGTAAACCACGGCGATTATTTAATGAAATAAAAGATAGATTGCGTGGACCTGTATCACAACGAATGGATGAGGAAGCAAGTGCGTATGAGTCCTATTCTGAAGACATTGCACTAGTTGGAATGCATGGAAGCATTTTTCCTTATCCTCAAGCAAACATTGAAAATGTACAAGATTCTTCAATAACTTCTTATTCAATTGAACCCACAATTGCTAGTGCGTTTGCAATGGGAGGAGTAGTAAGAAAATTACAATTAGGTAAAGAAATATCATTTGTTGGATTTGATGTAAAACTTACACCAGAAGCACTGCATGATTCTGATCGACCTGATACTACTACAACATCTCACTTCCAAGATCCTTCTGAAGTTAGAAAATAATCATGAAGATCCCATCTCATGCAAAGCGTGTATTTAAAGGAGTAATATTTGATGTATATCATTGGGAACAAGAAGTATTTGATGGAAGCACTCAGACATATGAGATGCTCAAACGTCCAAATACTGTTGAGGTAATAGCAACCCAAGGCGATAAAATTTTACTTTCTCATCAGTCACAACCTACAAAGTTAGATTTTTACTCTCTTTTCGGTGGCAGAGCAGATGAAAATGAAGAACCTTTAGTAACAGCGAAACGAGAACTGTTGGAAGAAAGTGGACTAGAATCAGAAGATTGGGAGTTACTTAAAACATATGAACCTATTCATAAAATAGATTGGACAATTTACACATATATTGCCAGAGACTGTAAAAAAACTTCTGAACAAACACTTGACGTTGGTGAAAAAATAGAGATTGTAGAGTGTACTTTTGATGAATTTATAGATATCGTAATCTCTGAGAAATACTGGGGTACAGAACTAACACTTGATGTTTTAAGGATGAAGAATAATCAGAGAAAGCTAGAGCAATTTAAGAACTTGTTGTTTCAATCTCAGGTTTAAAGAAGACTTACAGCTTTTTTACTCCAAGGAGCAAGATTATTCCAGATACGTGAGCGTTTGTTCTTTAATTCTTCTAACGTGACTAAAGAATAGCCATAAGAATACAAAGGGTTAATTGTCGGCAGTTTTTTAAGTTTTATCAAAAATTGATCACATAACTCATGTTCAATATATTTGCTTTTTTCATCTTTTTCTTTGTAATAGGTGACTCCTATATTTTGAATTTTTCCTGAAATATTTGTTTTGTCAATTTTCCATTCTCTTTTTAATGTTTTGAGTACTGCATCTATATCAGGTTCTAATGTATTTCTTTTAAATAACTGATGTGAAGAACATGAAAGATCAAAAACCCCGTCAAATACAGGATGTTTGCGGTGTTGGAGTACATACAAATCTTTATATATGAGGGTTGCTGAAAATGCCTTATGTAAGATCCCTTTTTTATGGGCATCCCACTTTTCGATGGATCCTAGAACGTTCCCTTTTTTATCAACTTGAGCTATAAATTGTTCTTTTTTGTAATAATCCATAGGCACTGTATTGTACAACATGAGCAGAGTTGATTGCTATGTTATAATAGCTTTTCATGGAAATTGGAAGAAACAGAGCAGAGCATCCAGTGTATGCTCGCATGAGGGAAGCCCTCTCTCCACAAACGGGTCAGGAAATAGTAGACTATCTACCCACATCTGTACAGAC
>DAOMRL010000086.1:0-3827 GCA_035445865.1 Candidatus Levyibacteriota bacterium | reverse complement strand
GAATTAAATTTTATTTCAAGCTGAGTATTTAAGGCATGGGCAATCTTCTTAAGAAAAGTTATTGAAGGGTTACCTTTTCCTGATTCAAGTCGAGAAATAACCGATTGTTTTGTACCTATACGTCTTGCCAGTTCTTCTTGAGTTACACCTCTATTAACTCTTGCATCAATAATAGCTTGAATAAGTGCATATTCAGGTTGGACCAAGAGACTCGGGAATATTCCCGAGTCTCTTTTTGTTTAGTACGATTAGACTTCTCAAATTATTATCTTTAAAAACTTTACGAACTTTATAACTCTCTTCTTCTCTGATATACTGACGTTAATTATGAAAGATCTGATCCCTGGTGTTGATTACATTGGTATTACGACTCCTTTTTATTGTAATGATGGAAAAGGGAAGTTTGTTATGCATAAACGGAGTAAAAATACACGAGATGAGCATGGTACGTGGGATTTTGGTGGAGGAAAAGTTGAATTTGGTGCACAGTTAGAAGAGAGTGTATTACGTGAAGTTTTTGAAGAGTATGGTGTTAAAGGAAAAATACAAGAACAAGTTCCTCCACATTCGATAATCAGAACTCACAATGGCAAAGAAACACATTGGTTGGCAATTCCATTTTTTGTAAAAGTTAATCTCAAAAAAGTAATAAACAATGAACCTCATAAAATTGATGAGATTGGTTTTTTTACGTTAGATACACTACCTACACCTATACATTCAGGTGTAGAAAAGAGTATGAAGAAATACTCAGAATTCTTTGCTAAGTATCATTTATGAATACTAGGGAATCTGGATTTTACTGTGGTAATAATGTCCCTTTGGAAGTTTATAAGTGAGCCTTCATTTCTTATAATTACATCTGCAAATGGTTGTGTTGCATCCATACTCTCTTTTTCTTGTTTTTCGTATTGTACTAATTCTTCGTATGATTCAAAACCTCTCATAGGGTCATTTTGTCTTCTTTGATACCGAACCTCTCTATCTGCATCAATTGCGATAATGAGGGAATTTGGAAGCTTTTTAAATCCGTCTGCAACTGCAAGTGTTCGGATTCCGTCAAAAACTATTGCATCGGCTGTTTGTCCCAATTCATAGTAGCGCTGTGTAATAGTATCTATTCCTCTTCTCAATAAATAATCTGCACCTAATTCCTGGTCAATACGTTCACGAACATTCCAGTAGTCATCTCGTGACATAAGTGGAATTCCTTTATTTTGTGCATATTCTCGAATAACATTTGAAGCAGGATAACTGATAATATCCATTTCCGCTTGTAGAGCAGCCACTGCCTCCTCTTTTCCACTTGCTGTATATCCAATGAGTCCAATCTTAGGTAATTTTTCAGGTAATTCTTTTGGTGGTTCCTTTTCGTAATCAGATCTTTCAGTCATAGATGTATTATATAGTATTATCTTTATTCTTACTCAATGCTCTGATATACTAGCCACATGGATGATAAATTTCAAAAAGTAGTTGCACTTGCAAAAAGACGGGGTTTTGCATTTCCATCATCTGATTTGTATGGCGGTATGGCAAATACCTGGGATTTAGGTCCAGTTGGTACTCTGCTCAAAAACAATTTGCGTGATTCGTGGTGGAAATTTTTTGTGCTGGATCGTGAAGATATTGTTGGTATTGACGCATCAATATTTCTTAACCCAAAAGTATGGGAAGCTTCTGGTCATGTTGCCGGATTTACCGATGCATTAATTGATTGTCGCAATTGCAAAAATCGCACTCGTGCAGATCATTTGATCGAGGATGTACTTCCTGATAAAAAAGTAGAAGGATTAACTACTCAGCAGTTAGATGAAATTATCAAAGAACATGAAATAAAATGTCCAAAATGTGGTGCATTTGACTGGACTCCTGTGAGACAATTTAATCTTCTTTTTGAAACAAGTATCGGCATTATTGAGGGAGATAAATCAAAGTCATATCTGCGTGGTGAAATAGCACAGGGAATTTTTCTCAATTTCAAAAACGTACTTGATACAACACGGGTTAAAGTACCGTTTGGTATTGCTCAACAAGGAAAAGCGTTTCGTAATGAAATTACGATGGGACAGTTTTTGCATAGAACACTTGAATTTGATTTGATGGAGTTTGAGTATTTTATACAGCCTGATAACTGGGAAAAAACTTATGAGTATTTCAGGGATCAAATGATGGGTTGGGCTAAGAGAATTGGACTCAGGGAAGAAAATTTACAATGGCGTGAACATGAAGAGTTTGAACGTTCTCATTATTCAACAAAAACAATGGATATAGAGTATCAATATCCGTTTGGCTGGAAAGAAATTTTTGGAATTGCGTACAGAACAGATTTTGATCTCAAAAATCATGCAGAACATTCTGGGAAAGATTTATCATATACTGATCCGGTAACAAATGAAAAATACATCCCCCATGTAGTCGAGCCGACATTCGGACTTTCACGACTTGTAGGTGTAGTATTATTTGATGCATACGCGGAAGATGGGGAAAGAGTTGTATTAAAACTACATCCAACAATTGCTCCGTACAAAGTTGCGGTATTTCCTCTTGTAAAAAATAAAGAAGAAGTTACCAGTAAAGCACGCGCGCTTTTTGAAAGTTTGCAAAAGAAATTTGTAGTTGCGTATGATGATAGGGGAAACATTGGAAAAAGATATCTGTCCCAAGATGAAATTGGTACGCCATATTGTGTGACAATTGACTATCAGACACTAGAAGATAATACAGTAACAGTTCGTGATCGAGATACAACTCAGCAAGAGAGAGTATCAATTGATACATTAGAAGAATACATTACTGCAAAACTTATTTAATGTTCAATTTTTGCATTAATTTGTCCACTTGACTTGATCTCATTTTTCAGTGTAAAGTTTATTTATGGAATCTACAGAACATAAGAAAAAAGATAATGGTATGAACAAAATGCTCATGATATTGGGGGGCGCGATGGTAGTACTTGTACTCATTGGAGTTGGATTTTACTTTATGACCAGTAATTCTGGAGAAGAGTCAGATCAAAAGAAAGTAGTACAACAGACACTTCGTCAGATAGAACCAGAAGATATAGGATTTACGCTAACAGCTGCACCAGATAGTCAAAATGTATTCATTGATGTAACAAAACCTGATGGCATTGATTTGATTGAGTATGAACTCAGTTACGATGCAGAGGGAGATTTGCCTCGTGGAACGTTTGGCGAAATTGATATTGCTGGTGGAGAAGCACTTCCTAAAAAAGTATATCTTGGTACTTGCTCAAGCGGTACGTGTAAGCCGGACAAAGGAGTAACGCTTGTTACTGTTACTGCAAAAGTAACCTACTCAGACGGTGACCGAGCTCAACTCGAGTCCTCAGTCAACATGACTGAATAATACAATTCCAATTTTTTCTTTTTTCTCACTTCTTTTTGTAAGAAATTTTCACATATTCGCTATATAGTGGTGTATTTTTTCTTTTACTCTATATACTCATTTTTTTAGTTAAATTGTCCTTGACAATGCGTGAAAAGTATATTAAAAATATACATGTGGGCGAAAGTGGGAAAGAGTGGGAGAATTTAGAGTATGGTACTAGGGCAGTTTGAAAGTGTATTAGATGCGAAAAAGAGAACAGCACTGCCTAAAAGATTTCGCTCAGAATTAGGTGCAGACATAATAATTACAAAAGGACTGGAAAAAAACCTCATTATTGTACCCGAACTACAATGGAGGACGTTACTGGAAGGAACAGAAGGACGTCCGTTTATTGAAAGAAACGTTCGGAATCTTCAAAGATTTCTTCTTGGTAACGCAACTGAAATACAACTGGATACAAAAGGAAGATTTGT
>DAOMRL010000085.1:0-3840 GCA_035445865.1 Candidatus Levyibacteriota bacterium | reverse complement strand
ATTAGAAATGAAAGTCTTTCACAAGGAGGTTCTACTATTTCCCAACAACTTGTTAAAAATACTCTCCTCACACAAGATAAAAACTTTTTGAGAAAATACCAAGAACTTTTTCTGGCAATTGAAATCGATAGGAGGTATTCAAAAGAAGATATTTTAGAGATGTACCTCAATACCTCATATTTTGGTGAAGGTGCATTTGGTATTCAAGATGCTGCACGAACATATTTTTCCAAAGACGCAAAAGACCTCACTCTTGCAGAGAGCGCACTGATGGCTGCAATACTCCCTGCTCCGTCTGCTCTGTCACCTATTACCGGTAATCAAGAACGGGCATTTATGAGGCAAAAATTGGTTCTCCAACTCATGCAAGACCAAGGATACATCACTGAAGAAGAAAGACTAGCAGCAGAGAAAGAAGAAATTACATTTAATCCTTCTACAGAAGCACTCAATGTAGCTGCTCCCCATTTTGCACTTATGGTGAAAGATGAACTCATTAAAGAATACGGAGAACAAAAAGTTGCAGGGTCAGGATTTGTTGTCAAAACAACACTAGACCTAGAAGGACAAGAATATGCGCAGGAAGTTGTAGAAAATCAAGTGACTCGACTTGCACGGAACAAAGTAACCAACGGAGCTGCCGTAGTTATGGATCCAAAAACAGGTGAAATTTTAGCATTAGTCGGCAGCCATGATTGGGCTGATGAAACAAACGGAAAAATAAATATGGCAGTAAGGGCTCGTCAGCCAGGATCTTCCTTTAAACCTATTATTTATGCAAAAGCTTTGGAAGACAAACTTATAACCCCTGCAACCGTTATAGAGGATAAAGAGATCTCATTTCCCGGTGGATACAAACCAAAAAACTATGACAATAAATTCAGAGGAGACGTACTTGTCCGCTATGCACTTGCGAATTCACTCAATATTCCGGCAGTACTGGTAATGGAAAAAGTAGGTATATCAGACGGTGTGGATTATGCCCAGAGTCTTGGTATCACAACACTGACCCAGAAAAATAGATATGGCCTTTCTTTGGTACTTGGCGCAGCAGAAGTGCCGTTAACACAAATGACGTCAGCCTATGCAGTATTTGCTAACGAAGGTGAAAAAGTGCAACCAACAACAATTTTGTCCATAAAAGATAAAAAAGGGAAAGTTGTTTTTGAACACAAAATAGAGTCAAAACGAGTCATGCCACGCACTATTGCATTCCAAATTTCCTCAATTCTTTCTGACAATAAATCTCGATCAGATACATTTGGAGGATCGCTCACCCTTTCAAGACCTGCAGCAGTTAAAACCGGAACTACCGAAAACTATCGTGACGCACTCACCATCGGATATACTCCGCAAATTGTGGTTGGAGCATGGGTTGGAAATAATGATAATACTGAGATGGACAACATCGCAGGTTCTCTTGGAGCAGCACCGATCTGGAGACAATTAATGGATTATTTCCATCGAGGCAAGCCAGTTGTACAATTTAGACAACCAGACGGGATCGTACGGATGAGTGTCTGTGCAGAAAATGGATTACGTTCAGAAGTAGCAACCAGCAGTGCATATCCTGAATTTTTCTTGCCGGGAACAACTCCAAAAGAAAGCTGTAATGAGCCAACTCCTACTCCAAACGAAGAGCCAACACCTGAAGAAGAGAATAACGAGCCGGAACCTACCAATACTCCTGTACCAACAACACCACCTCAACAACCAACAAGCACACCTATCCCCACAAGTACTCCTACCACCCCTACTCCTACACCAGATACCGGGATTATCCTTCCTATCGTAAACCCTTAGCTATTTATTCAACAATATAATACCTAATTTCTTCTTTATCCGGTTCTAAGAGATTATACAAATATGTAATTTCTGCATCGCTGTGTCTGATACAGCCACTACTCCCTAGATCAAAATCAGAAAGTTTAGTTGGATTTCCTGCTGTCCCATGTAACCCAAATGCCCCTGGCAATATCCAGTCACACTGTCCGTTACACTCTTCATACGGAACAGGCCCAAATGGAGCCTCATCAGAAACAGGCACATCTAATGTGAGGAAATACGGAGCTGTTTCCGGATTATCCAACTGCGCTTGCTTTTCCGTGATAATCCAATAATCTCTTCCTACTAACTGTGGTAATGGTGTCGGTCTTTCACCGGGAATCCCTACTTTTACATTAAAAGATTTGACATGGATACTTTTAGATTTTTCTCCCGGAACCCCTTTATATAGATTTTCAATATTTGCACTTCTCTGCAACTCAAACCAATACTTATCATGTATTTCAGGCGTATTTTTTTCTATTGCGGTGTGTTGAGATTGTATGAAATATGCACGAGAACCAAGCATTGCTACACCTGTCAAAAGGATAAGAAATATGTTAATTGTCTTTTTTGAGAGCTTCACACCCGCTATTGTAGCACAACAACTGCAGGAGCCACGAATTAAATTCTCTGATACGGTATAATAGACTGTTATGAAAAACATTTGGAAGCAACTACCAAAACCATTTTTTGTACAAGCTCCGCTTGAACAAGTGTCTGATATCGTATTTAGAGAGATCTTAAGTAAAATCGGGAAGCCTGATGTGTTATTTACTGAGTTTACAAATGTCGATGGCCTTTGCTCACAAGGTGCAGAAAAAGTGTCTAATAGATTAAAATTTACAAAAAATCAGCACCCGATAATTGCCCAAATTTGGGGACTAAAACCTGAGCATTATAAACAGGCTGCAGAAAAAATTAGAGATATGGGCTTTGACGGGATTGACTTAAATATGGGATGCCCTGATCGTGATGTGGTCAAAAAAGGATGTTGCTCTGCTCTGATCGAAAATCACGCACTCGCAAAAGAAATTATCCAAGCAACAAAAGAAGGTGCAAAAGATTTACCGGTGAGTGTAAAAACACGAATTGGAATGAGAAAAATAGTAACTGAAGAATGGGTATCATTTTTATTTGAACAGGAGATTGCTAACTTGACTATCCACGGGCGAACAGTTGCGGAAATGTCAAAAGTACCTGCACACTGGGACGAAATAGCAAAAGCAGTCAAAATCAGAGATCAGATGAAAGTTGCGACAACCATTGTCGGTAACGGAGATGTTCTTTCATATCAACAAGGCGTTGAGTTCCATGAACAATATCGTGTTGATGGTATCATGATAGGTAGAGGAATGTTCCAAAATTTCTGGATATTTAATCCTGATATTGATCCTCTCTCATTTACGATATCAAAGCGACTCCAACTACTTGCTGATCATATTATACTGTGGGATAAAACATGGGGTCAGACAAAAGATTTTAATATCTTAAAAAAATTTTATAAAGTATATATCCATGGATTTGAAAACGCGAGTGAAATACGCAATGATCTGATGCAGTTTAAAAACTCACAAGATACTTTACAATACATTGATACTCTGAAATCTAAAGAAGTATAATAGTCAGATTATGAATAAAGAAATTATTAATCAATTTGAACATGATTTTAAAGAAACATCTGACTCTTGTCCAAAATGCGGCAACCAACTCGTCATAAAACAAGAAAATACCATCTTCACAAAGTATTGCCTCACCGAATCATTTGATGTAACAACAAAAACTGTTACCAGATGTGGCTACTCAAAAGTTTTGTAATCCCTTCAAAATACGCTACTATATATGTATGCGAAATAATCAAGCCGGATGGATAAATGTTGCCTTAATCTTGATAGTTATCCTATTAGGGATAGCAATGGCAGGAGGATTTAAAAAAGTACCGTTCCTTTCTATCATTGACAGTTCTGTGTTATATACACCAATCATCAATACGCCGGCAAACGAAAAACAATCACT
>DAOMRL010000084.1:0-3842 GCA_035445865.1 Candidatus Levyibacteriota bacterium | reverse complement strand
TGGGCTGTTTTTTTGGGAGTACATTTGATTGTTGCACGAGCAAGATAATCCACATTTTTTTCAACAGCTGAAGGGATTGTAATAGTCCACTGTGCTTGATATTTCATCTCTGCAGCATTACCCGATGCGGTGGTATTGACTCGCTGAGGTCCTGCAATCACTTTCCGTGAAGCAGGATTATTTCCTGAAAACAATGCAAATTCTATTTGTTTGGCTTCCGCTTTTCCTACATTTGCTCCTACAACTTTTGAAACTGCGGTAAATGTTGCTGGCTGTCCTGCAATGATCTGTGATGCATCCATAGAATCACACTCACACATTCCTTCATTAAAGTCAGGCGTTGGAGTAGCTGGAGGAGTTGTTGGAATAGGTGTTGACTGTGGTGGTTGTTCACACCGATTGGTAGTAGGGTTACAAACAGTACATCCGCCACTTGCCCGCTGACAAATACTTGGATTCCCAGCACAGCTTGAATTACACGCTGGGCCCGGTGTCGCAGTTGGCGCTTTAGTGGCAGTCGGTGCACCAGGAGGGGTAGTAGGAACACTCGTAGCTGTTGGTGCTTTAGTAGAAGTAGGTGCACCAGGAGGGGTAGTAGGAACACTCGTAGCTGTTGGCGCTTTGGTGGCAGTCGGCGCTTTTGTAGCTGTTGGTGCTTCTGTAGGCACTTTACATTCACTTCCAGAAGCACAAGTGGGACCCTCATAAAAGATTGACCCATCATGTCTTTTACATTCTCGTGCTTTTAAATAATTTTTACCTCCGTTACAGGTAGGTTTTCCAGGCCAATCTTCACAGTACCACCCATTACAGGTTGGGGCAGGAGTTGGAGTATTTGTCTGAGGTTTTAATTTAAAGCACGATGTGCTTGAGGTTGGATTACTACAATCTGGACAAGATACTGATATCTTTTCACATTTAGAGGCATCTCCTCCCGGACAACTTGTCGAATAACCTGATGGACATGAAGCGTCACATCTCCACCCACATCTATTCAAACTCGGATACCAGTCGCATGAGAAACCACAGGTCCCATTCCCATATGACGACTGAGTACAAGAACTTTTACCACAATAAAACCCTGGATTTGATGAACAATCATCCACGGCTGAGACTGTACCAGTAAATGATAAAAAACCAACTATTAATACACAGATAACAATAATGACTCTTGAATACATATAATTTATTCACTCATTAACCCGACAAGTAAGCTATTCTCAAGTACCGGGTATAGTTGATTCTCGTAATTGTAATAAAAAGCTCCATGTCCGTATTTATATCCAAAGAAATTTTCGTAATCAAAATTTCTTTGTGAATTTATGCGAAGAGTTAAATTATAGTACGTCTGAAATTCAGGATCTGATGTAACAGCATACAATTCTTTTGCCAAAAATGAGGAATATAAGCAATTTTCTAAGTTTCCACATGAGTCTGTTTTTGTTTTTTCAAACAACAACTTTGCATGATCAAGATATGTTTGATCTGAGTTAGCTTTATAAAAATCAAGCGCTGCAATTCCAAGTAATGGTGCTGCTCCAACCAACTCTTGTTTATGTGCGAGATATGTATCTACTGCTTTCTCAAAATGAAGTATTGCAACGTTATATAAGTCATCGCGGTTATCCCAATCTTTCAATGCAAGAAAATCTGACGCTGCTGTGACGTACGATACAAATTTTGTTTTGTCTTCAGTATTAGAGTTTGATCCTGAATTAAGCTTGGTAAAAACCTGTTGCAAATATTCATCACCTATTGTATCGGCTTTAGAATAGTCTTTAAGCGGATATTGCTGAGTACGTGTACAAATACTCTTTATTTTATCTTTCAGACTGGAGTCTAATGTCTGATTCTTCCATACATCATACATTAATTTACAACTCCAATGGTCAGTCTGGATTACCTCTACAACATCACTATTTGCCTGTACATTGATATCATTTACGAGTTTTTGGAAAGTTTGTTGATCTCCAGTAGCTTCATAATTTTTCATCCTTGCCCATATAATAGATATTCCTGCCCTATTGTCTATATCAACTGCCTCACAACCAACCTCTGTGCAATTCTGTCCAAAGTTATATCTTCCGTCTGTATTTCTTTGTTTATCCAGCCATTGTAATACAAGATTTGAAATAAATTCTGGTTCATCACTTTTATCGTTTCTTCTAAACATTTCCAATTCTTCTTCAGTGAAATTGTCATTCAATCTTCCTGAATTTTGATCCAATCCTCGCAAAATCAAATACCCTCCTAATACAATGATCAATAGGATAGCTATACCTAGTAGTATCCATACTATTTTCTTAGGTGTGGTTTTACCGGAAGGTTGAACTGGGGGAGGCACAACTGGTTGAGCTATAGGAGATGATCGGTAATTCGTATTTTGATTCTGAACATTTGGATCCATACTCATTTCATTAAAAAGTATTTACGTTAGTGTTGCAAGCTTCTATTGAAATTTGAATTTAAAAACTAGGCAGTAATTTATAAGAATAATAATGCTCCACCAATCAAGAAGAGTAATACTCCACCCAACCCAATTGTGGCAATCGTCCCAACACTTCCAGCAGGAGGTAGTGTTGGTTTGGCTGTAGGAATTTGCGGTACAAGCGTTGCAGTAGGTGAAGCAGGAGGTTCTGTAGGTGCGACCGTTACAATTGGAGTAGGACTTGCGCTTGCTTCAACTTCACAAACTTGTTCATCTACACCTGCAGTACCGGCAACTCCGGCTGAATTAATTGCTGCAACTTCACATCGATACGTATTATTAGGAATCACATCAAATACATCTTTTTGCATCCCACTATTTACAACTTCTTCTGTCAATACTGTACCTGTATCTACTTCTGTAATCTTGAGGTTATACTGAAAAGCATTCATATTTGAATCCCATGTACAGCTTGCTTTTGTAAAGTCTGCCTGATCTCCCTCAATATTCGGATAGTTAACCGAGACATTATCAACTGGCCCTGGATCAGTTGACTCTCCATCTTGAATTTCTACAGGAACAGGAATATCAGTAATAATAGGGAATAGATCATCAGGCGTGTTAGCACTTGATCGAGTATCTTGATTTGAACTAATCAAATAAAGCGTCACAAAGATTGCGCCTAACAAGACTACAAATAAAATCACTATTGCAATAAGATTTTTCTTACTCATTTTATGCTGTATTAAGCATATACATATTGGGTGTAAAGAATCAAGTAGATATACACTAGTGGAATGGAAAATTAAGAATTACTTTTTGATTCTTCATCACGTTTTTTTCTTCTTCTTTTGGATCATCAATATTTTACTTATTAATTGCTCACTTCAGTCACATCTTTAGGGAATATGGAAAGGACACGTGGGATAAAATCTTTGTAGAAAGTAGTACCACCTGTAGATCCTTTTACTTTAGTTGCTATCTTCATTTTATTTCCCCACTCACCCGGCATACAACCGTTTCCACCACGGACTGTGAATGAGTACTCAGTGTTAGGAGCTAGAGCATTGATAGTGTAGGAAATCACACCTGTTGACGCTCCTGTTTCAAACTCCACTCCATACATATTGGTACTGTCTCCATTTCCATAAGCAACATAATATTTATTCGCATTTGAAACTGGCGCGAAATACAGTGTTGCTTGAATGTTATTAACATCAATTTGAAAAAGATCAGGTGTGCCGTTGGGCATACTGTCGGAGCAAGATGGAGAAGATGAGCTGTTATTATTCTCAGATTGGGACGTCCGAGTGGAATTTGGAGTTGCTTTCTCAAGGGCAAATTTCAGATCCTTATTCGTATCATCATAGTAACTAATCCTGGCAAAACCATCACTTCCCATGGCAAGTGAAGT
>DAOMRL010000083.1:0-3904 GCA_035445865.1 Candidatus Levyibacteriota bacterium | reverse complement strand
AGTTATCAACGTCCGGTAATTTCTCTGACGCCTCGACCAAATAGCAGACAGCGGATTGGTGAAGTGCACGGTGAACCAGAGTCAAACTCACCATTCTGGCAACAAATGGCTCCGACAAATTATTTAACAGATCTTAAAGGTGCAGTACAACTTAACCATGCAACAAACGATGATGTGGTCACCGTGCAATACAGCCGTGATTTGAATAGGCTCCTTGATGCAACCTCTGTTCCGCATGAGTTGCATGAATACTCCTCAGGTGGTCACAACATCGATGGATCAGCTTTTGTAGAGGCAATGGGAAATACCGTCGCGTTTTACAAAAAATATCTTCAATAATACTCACTGTCCAACTTGGCTTTGTGAATTTACTCGTAAAACCTTGAATAATTTTCAGTATTGTATATAATAACCCAAGTTTGTTGATTAGAAGCGAAGGGGGAAGAATGCCAGAGCAGAGGTTCAACCAGAAAGATCAAATTCTGCGTGTTCTGACAAAAGTGTCAGGCACGAGGGAGGTAACATACGAGCAACTTGCAAGTTGGCTTTGTATCTCTAAAACGACAGTCAGAAAGTACTGTCTGGAGCTCAGTAATGAAGGGATGATCACGATTCGAAAGAGGAAACATCTGGTAGAAATTAGTCTTCGTCGAGACTAGTGTCTCACATCTGATAACAACATATGCCCGCTCTCGTAGCGGGCATTTTTTAAGTATGTGAAAGTATGTATTTCTCAATTACATCTGCAACACCATCTTGGGTAACAGGAGGAGCAACATAATCAGCAATATCTTTTAACTCCTGTATCGCATTTCCCATCGCTACTTTTAATCCCGATGCCATGAGTAACGGAAAATCATTATAGCTATCTCCTACGCCAATAACCTCTTCACGATTCAGCTTGAGTCTTTCTAGTAAAAACTGTACACCATGGAGTTTTGTAGCATTCAGATGTGTAACATTAATACCAAACTTACTTGGGTCTTTATGTACGGTTTTATGAACATTTAAGTTTGAGAGGTGAGATAGTTTTTGTAATATAAGATCGATTTTTTCTTCAGGATACTCTTCATCAGTGAATATCATATATGCTTTTTCCGGGAGATTGCTTGTATCATAAAATTTTGGATAATGTGTAGGGTCAAATGGTGTATCTTTTACATACAGTTTTACTGCTTCCTCACTCAATACTCGAAATATCTCACTCACGTCTGATTGTTCTATATATTGCTCGCGTACAATACTCTCATTAGCAAGATCTATAATCAGTGCACCGGTATTCACCACAGCATATCCGGTATTAATCTGTAGAGTCTGTAATATATGTTTTACAAATGCATAAGATCTTCCGGTTACAAGACAAACAGCAACATGTTTTTGTGCCTGTTGTATAGCTTCAGCGACTTTTTGTGATGGTAGTGCATTATATTCATATGGCACAAGTGTACCATCAACATCAAGAAATAGTGCTTTGTATTGCATGGAGTTCATTGTATCAAATGGTACGATATATGTAAAAATTGAAATATATCTTATAATATGAGAAAATGTGCTATGGCAAATTTTGAGAGTCGTGAATACAATCTTCCTGAATTGGAGACAAGTAATTCTGAATTACCAGAAAACGTGGAAGATACTGTTATTGTCCAAACCTCAGGAGAAATCCCATTAATAGCAGGTGCAGATCCTGTACCTATAACTGAGTCAGAACATATAATTACTGGATTTCAAAAGCTCAAAGATTTTGTAACAGAAGCAGCAGCACAAGATATACATTTTACAGTTCCACAGCGTTTACAACAGACTAATCACCAGTGGGCAAATCAATGGAATGCACTAGGTACGTATTTATTTACTGATCTGAGTATGCAGCAGATTGCTGAATTGTATAATTATAATACTAGACAACAATTAGAATTGATCACAAGAACAGCGGTAAAAAAACTCTATAATGCTTCACCTCAAGAACTACAGGAAAAGTATCAATATGAACAGTTTAAGTACAAAAAGCCACGATCTACTACCTCACGATTACATATATCAAAAGTAATGGGAGGGAATTTAAAAGAAGCATTGGAATTACTTCGTGCAGGGAAATCTAAGAAAGAAATTAAAGAGGCGCTTGGGCTTTCAGAGAGTCAAATGCAAAATATCAGACGTACTGCAATGATCCATGGAGAAGTATTGGGATACGAATATAACGGTTCAAATCCACGTGTGTTAGAACATCTTACAAATCCGGAACTTTCTTCAGATGTCAGACAAGAGGCTCTTCAGAGTCTTTCACGAAATGCACTTTCTAGTACCGTTTTAAAAGGATCAATTATAAAACTATCCGAGCTTACTAGAGAGGCAGGGTTAAATCTATCGGGGCCGGACAGGAAATTAGATCAAGTTGTAACAGCTATTCAAAAGGCAGGGTTACCCGTAGGAGTTTTAGAAGGTAAAGTAAAACAATATGTAATGAGGTATGGCATTATCTCTGCAATAGATGTTGATGCAGTACGCAAAGTATTACAAGAAGATCCCTCTTTAGAATCACTGCGAAAAGGGAAAGATCCAATTACTGTAATTGGAACAAGTGATAGAATGCCGAATGCAAGTCAGTTGAAAAAATTAAACGGATATATATCCATAACGGGTATACTAGGTCATGAAGTATTGGGACGTATGAAAAGTAAAAAAATCTCTATAGAAGATGTGTATGATGATGCTATACCAGGAGCTATTTTTCGGTTGAGAAACAGTAGATATGTTGAGCAGTCAAAACGAGAAGAAATGAAAGAGTATTTACTTAATAGATTAAAAGAAAAAGGAGTTATTGATTAATTCTCTTCGGGTTCTGGTGGCAAAAATTCTTCACCGCCTGAATCATATGTAGCTTCATATTCTCCAGCTTTAAACCAGTACACATACGGACATCCGGTTGCTTTTCGTGCAGTTCTGTCCCATCCGGAAGTTGAACATTTTTTCATTTTTTTACCACTTGCAGTAGTGTAGAGTACTAATTTTTCTCCACAGTCAGGACAGATTTCATCAAGCGGTTCAGTTGTTCCGTTGATCCATTCAACATAATCACACCCTTCGGCTTTTTTGAGTTCTGCATTCCACGTGCCTGTTGAACACTTTTTCATTTTTTTACCGAATCGGGTAAAAGCAAGAACAAGTGGTTGACCACATTTCGGACATTTTTCATCCAGCTTTTCAGGTTCCATCTCAAGCCATTTTACATAATCACAGCCAGTATTTTTTTTGGTTTCAGGATCCCAACTACCGGTAGAACACCGCTGTAATTTACGTCCCGTTTTAGTTCTCCAAGTGGAGCTCCACATTTGGGACACATACCGTCGTCAACTTTTTTTTCTTCAGTTTTTGCCATGAGTTATATACTACTTGTTTATTTCCAACAATTCAAGTCGTTAAAATTATGTTATTACAGTGTCATAGTCACTAGTTGCATTGAATTTGTGTGGTAGATGAAAATGGTGAAAATTGTGAACTTCCTGCAGGTACATTTGCAACAGTTGCGTAGGCATATCTCACATAATATGACGTTCCTTTATTGAGTGAAAGAGAGACAGTTTGCACACTTTGTCCTGACTGTGGGGCAAGTACTGAATTTGCAGCCTCTGTACCACCATTTGACGTACCAATCTGATACCAGTATGTCTGAGCACCGGTTACACTTCCCATTGATACAGTAGCAGACCAGGTATTACCTGAGAGTGAATTACAGGTAACGGTTATTGGTCCCGAAGGAGATGATAAAGAAACACTTGAGTTAATAACAAATGTCAGACCTGCAGCTGGTGCAGCAGCTGAGAGTACTTGAGATCCGGCAATATCTTTGTCGGTTCCGTTACTTTGTCGTTGTTTGAGTACTGCAATCACGTCATACCATGTT
>DAOMRL010000082.1:0-3923 GCA_035445865.1 Candidatus Levyibacteriota bacterium | reverse complement strand
GTTATTGTAATATTTGCACTTATTTTTGCCGCTATTCGTGTTTTTACTCAGGATAATACTCCTAATATTTCTGACAACGGAGTGAATACAGAATCTGAAGAATCAGGACAAAATGTTCACGTTGTTCAAGAAGGTGAGACATTATGGTCAATTTCTGAGAAAGTATATAATGATGGATTTGGATGGAGTGAAATTGCTGAAGCAAACAATCTCACAGATCCAAGCAATTTAGAAGCCGGAACCCGACTTACTATTCCTGCACGTGCAGCTGTTGCTCCAGAAGCAACTCCTGCAGTTGAGGAAGAAGAAGTTATAGCAACTCCGACAATGAGTGCTGTAAGTCCAACAGTAGCACAGCAAGAACAAGTACAACAGCCAACCGGTGAAGCAATTACTGGTGCTAAGTACACAGTTCGCGCTGGTGATACATTGTGGGATATATCAGTACGTACATACGGAACAGGCTATCGATGGAGCGAAATTGCAACAGCAAACTCTTTGTCAAACCCAAATCTTATTTTCTCAGGTAACGTCTTAACATTACCTGCTAAATAATAATTTGAAATTGTACTACACACTGTATAATGTAACTGTATCCAATTAGGATACAGAGAGCTGGTGTGCTTAAAATGGAATAATCCAATATTCGCGTAATGAGCATTGGTTAAATTCAAATGAAGTGCGACGGTAGTTCAGTGGTAGAATGCTTCCTTCCCAAGGAAGAGGTCGCCGGTTCAAATCCGGTCCGTCGCTCATATTCTGGTAAGGTAATACGAAAAAACCTATTCATAGGTTATGGAGTATGTAGGCTACTTATTGACAGGAAAGGTATTTTTAGGTATTATATAGGTATTATGAGTGTGCAATCTTCACAAATTCAATTAAAAATTAGTCTTTCTCCACAACTAAATGATCATTTAGAATCAAAAGCTGCGAGACTTGGAGTCCCGGTAACTCAGTTTGTAAAACATCTCATTTTAAAAGAAGTGGATAGAGAAGAATATCCAGTATTTCAGATGTCACCAAGGACTGAGAAAAGAGCTCAGCAAGCACTAAAAGATTACAAAGATGGTAAGGCTATTGACGCATCAGATTTTTTTGCTCAATTAAATGAAAGCTAAACTTTCTCCACTTGTTCAAAAGAAAATCAAAGAGATATTTTTACATGATAGAAAACTGTATAAAAGAATTGAAAAACAGATTAAATTGTTTGAAGCTAACCCCAAACACCCTTCTTTAAGAATTCACAAACTGTCAGGTAAGCCAAATCATATGTGGAGTTTGTCTGTTAACAGATCATTAAGAATGATCTACCAGTATGTTGAAAAAGATATTGTCTACTTTGTAGACTTAGGTACCCATGATGAAGTATACAAGAAATAATACATGAGTTAATTTTCCCCTTGACGGCGATTGTTTTCGTTTGATATAGTGAATCGTGCCCACACAACAATCTGAATTGAAACGGACAAAATACATATTTGTTTCTGGAGGTGTCATTTCCGGCATCGGAAAAGGCATCACCGCAGCAAGCATCGCACTTCTCCTGAAATCGTCAGGGTATACTATTTCCCCCATAAAATTTGAAAACTATCTCAATGTAGACGCAGGTACCATAAATCCAATAGAACACGGTGATGCATTTTTATGTGAAGACGGAACGGAGACTGATATGGACATTGGGACATATGAAAAATTCCTTGATGAAAACATGGGCAAAAATAACTTTGTCACCATGGGAAAGATTTATAAAACTGTTATTGATCGGGAACGGCGTTTTGAGTATAACGGAGAAGATGTAGAGGCAATCCCTCATATTACAGACGAGATTATTAGACGGATTAAAGTTGTAGGAAATAAAAAAGATGTTGATATTGTAATCATTGAGCTTGGTGGTACCGCAGGAGAGTATCAAAACGTTTTTTATTATGAAGCATCGCGTATTTTAACCCTCAAAAATCCTGGAGATGTAATCCATATTCATGTAAGTTACGTTCCAACCCCTGGTCATTTAGGTGAGCCAAAAACTAAACCAACCCAGATGTCTGTGGGAACACTCAACTCAATGGGAATACAGCCGGATATTATTGTGGCTCGCAGTGAAAAAATGCTTGATAAAAGACGTCGTGATCGTCTTGCGTTGTTTTGCAGTATGCAACCAGAGGACATTATCTCAGCTCCTGATGCAGAGACGGTATATAAAGTTCCTTTTATTTTACATGACCAACAAATCGAAGAGCGTATTTTAGGGAAATTAGGACTTTCAGTTGCGAAACCAAATCTTGCGCGTTTTGAAAAACTTATTAAAAAAATTGAAAAATCTAAAGAAAAATCTGTTGAGATCGCAATTGTCGGGAAATATTTCGGGACAGGTGACTATCAGCTTCGTGATTCATACGCAGCGCTGTTTGATGCACTTGACCATGCAGGATGGGAAATAGGGGTTACTGTTAAAACGAGGTGGGTAAACGCAGAAAAAGTTGAGCAAAACGGAACAGAAAGTGAAATTGGTACACCAGACGGAATTATTGTCCCGATTGGGTGGGGAGAGCGCGGTACAGAAGGAATGATCGCTGCAGCAAGTTATGCACGAACACAAAAAATACCATATCTTGGTCTGTGTTTTGGTATGCAGCTTGCCTGTGTTGCGTTTGCCCGTGACATGCTCAAATTTAAAAATGCCAATAGTGAGGAAATCAATCCTAAATCAAAATATCCTGTTATTCATTTTATAAAAGATCAAAAAGAGCTGATTGCACAACGTGCATATGGTGGGACTATGCGGCTTGGAGGATGGGATGCAAAAGTAAAACCTGGTACTCGAGCTCATGCAATATACACCAAATATAAAGCAATGGATAACAAAGCAAAAGGGATTGCCAGTGAACGCCATCGTCACCGGTATGAATTTAATAATTTGTATGCAAAGGACTTTGAAAAAGCAGGACTTGTGATCAGTGGACGGTCAGTAAAAGAAAATTTGGTTGAAATAATTGAGCTTCCAGAAAAAGATCATCCTTTTTATATGGGAACACAAGGTCATCCTGAATACAAAAGTAGACCAGGTAAGCCTCATCCATTTTTTGTAGAGTTTTTAAAAGACGCCAAGAAATAGTGCAGTCGTACGGATTAACGATTCATACACTCTCTCCATGTATTTTTTACTATACGGCTTACACTTATTGCAAATAGTGCCTGATTCCAGTATAATTACCTCTTATGGATGCACAAATTCGAGTTGGAGATACGATTCAAGTTTCACAAAAAGTTCAGGAAGCAAAACGCGAACGTATAGTGGCTTTTAAAGGAAAGCTTATCAAATCACGTGGAAAAGACGAAAATCGTATGATAACCGTACGTAATTTTGTTGACGGTGTCTATGTTGATCGTATTTATCCGGTAAATCTTCCCACAATTACAGAAATTAAACTAATCGAAAAACCAAAAAAAGTGGTTCGTAAAGCAAAACTTCTTAAACTTCCAACTAAATAATGACAAATCCAGAACTGTCTCCAAAAGTTCTTTCTGAAATTCTTGAGATTGTAGAAAATGATATTTCTACAGAATATAATAATGTGGACCCGCTTGATGTGATAATGGTCGAAGGTGAGGAAGTGCAAGTTACTGTAACGCCAAATGGTCAAAATTATATGGATTATTCAGTAGGTAGTATTGACTAGTCATTATTAGAAGGAGAATCAATTCATTGGTAAGTTTTGCAGAATTCTACTTTCTATATACCTCATCATGATTTCCAATCTTGAAAAATAATGCTTCGTTATTCTTTATGGTATAAATCATACGCATATTCCCTTCAATCGTAATACTCCATGAGTTGGATAATTTTCCTTTCAGTTTATGCGTACGTAAGGAAGGGTGTTTAGAATCCTCTGTAAATAGTTTTAACTGTTTTTGAATTTTTC
>DAOMRL010000081.1:0-3997 GCA_035445865.1 Candidatus Levyibacteriota bacterium | reverse complement strand
GGCCCGAGGTATCGTCCCGAGCCTTCGCCACGGCCGCCATCATGGCGCGCATGGAGGCGGCGCACCGCAACGGCGATTTCGACGACGAGGCCGGGATCGACGCGGCTGTGCACCTCGAGGACGCAGACGGCACCGGAGTCCTTCCCGGGCGTCATCTCCGGTGACTGTCTCAGATTCTGATTTAAAAAGATTTTGTTTTTTCCCGTAATCATTAATTGCACGGGTAAGTGCCATTTTAAATCCGGTGACATGAGACCCTCCGTTGATTGTGTTGATAACGTTGACAAATGATTCAAGGTTTTCAGTAATTCCGTCATTGTATTGGAGTGCAACTTCAACGAGTACATCATTCACTTCTTTTGTCATGTAGATGATCGGATGAAGTCCGCCTTTATTTTCGTTTAGTTTTCTAACAAGTGACTTAATGCCACCTTCAAAATAATAGTTTTTTTCAATGATTTTTTCTTCTCTGAGATCAAAAAAGTGGAAATACAGACCTGATACTAAAAATGCCCGTTGCTGAATCATTTTCATGATCATCTGGTTTTCAAAAGCTATTGTTTGAAAAATTGAGTCATCAGGCATAAACGTTACTGCAGTGCCATGTTTAAGCTTCTTGAATTTTGCTGCAATTGGTGTATCGTGAAGTTTTGATTCAGAAAGTTTAAATGTTTGTAGTTCAGTTTGGGGTACGCCACGGGAAAACTCTTGACGATACAGCTTTCCGTCACGGCGAATTTCAGCCCACATCTGATTTGATAATGCGTTAACGACTGATGCACCTACTCCATGGAGACCTCCGGAAACTTTGTACGCACCGTCACCGAATTTTCCTCCGGCGTGTAAAATAGTCATGACTGTCTCAAGACCGCTTTTTCCGGTATTTTTAACAATATCTACAGGGATACCTCGACCGTCATCAACCACTGTGGCAGATCCGTCTTTATTGATGATTACCCAGACATTTTTTGCGTGACCAGCAAGAGACTCATCGACTGAGTTATCGACAATTTCACGAAGACACTCATGGAGCCCCACAATATCGGTAGAACCGATATACATACCGGGTCTTTTACGCACTGGCTCGAGGCCTTCGAGTACTTGGATTTGCTTTGCGGAATATTCGTTTGCAGACATCTGTAGGTTATGTAATTATATCAGAAATGTGCCTATTTTACCAGTAAATCAAGATAAATAGCACAACAAGATATAGTTATACACTGTTTCTTGTGTAGAAATCAAGCACAAGAAATTAAAACTAAAAATCTCTACTGAATTTGTGTAATCAGGCTATAAATTGGGGTAATAACAGAGAAGATCAAAAAACCAACAGAGACACCAAGCACAATGATTAATAGTGGCTCAATAGAGGTGGTAAGCGTTTTAATTTTTAATGTCATATCGCGTTCAAAGTACTCAGAAAGCTTGAGCAAACTCTCATCCATTTTACCCGTAGACTCCCCTACTTTTACCATTTGTATCACAATTGGTTCGAACATGTTTTGATTATCAAGTGCGGTTGAAAGCGGTACACCTTTTTCAACCAGGGCACTTGATCTATTAATTGCTTCTCGGTAATAAAAGTTGCCTGCGACTCGTGCAGTAATATTAAGAGACTCAATAATAGATGATCCTGATGTGACAAGGAGTGAAAGTGTGCGTGATATCTCATCAACAATAGATAAATGGATAATTTTCCCAATTACCGGCATTCTGAGTTTGACTGTATCAATCGTTTTTATACCACTCTCTGTTTTCCTAAATCTGCGGAACAGAAAAAATCCTCCAATAGCGGCTACAATCACGACAGGGAAAAATGTGGTAAAGAGTTTTGACATAGTCAGTACAATTTGAGTAGCGATTGGTAGGTCAAGATTAAGACTTTCATACAATGTCCCAAGTTGAGGAATAACAAATATATTCATAACAGTGATAACACCCATCATACCGACGATTATGATCATTGGGTAAAATAGCGCTGAACGTATTTGTTTTTTTAAGTCCTCGCTTCGTTCTAAATTCTCTGCAAGTCTGGCAAGCACTTTATCAAGCAATCCACTCGCTTCTGCTGCTTGAACAAGGGCAATGTATACTTCACTGAATGCCTCTGGATGTTTTGCAAGTGCTTGTGAAAGAGATGTACCTTCAGAAACATTTGCAATTAAGTCGTCAATAATTTCTCTCATAGCAGGGTTTGGTGCTTGTTTTTTGAGAATCGTAAGTGATTCAAGAAGTGTCAATCCGGTCAGGATCATCGAAGATAGTTGTCTGGTGAATAGGACAATGTCTGAGGTTTTTACTTTTTGCAACATTTTTAATGAAGCACTAAATTTTTTAACTTCTGATACTGACAGAGGAGTGAGCGATTTTGTGCGAAGAAAGTCTATAACCTCTTTTTGTGTATTGGCTTCGATGATTCCTTTTTCTTTTTCACCATTTTTTTGTATTGCGGTATAGCGAAATTCCATAAATGAGATAATAAATTGTTAAGTCAACTGTCTGGATAATTCATCTGGGCGCACTGCATATTGCAGGGCAATTTCCCGAGTGATTTTGCCTTGCTGCACAAGTTGTGCCAGAGAGGATTCAATTGTATACATTCCTGCATCTTGTGATGTTTCGATAATTGACTCAATCATATGAGTTTTGCCTTCTCGGATATTTGATTGAATTGCGTTTGTAGCAATGAGCACTTCAGTTGCCATAATACGCCCACCTCCTATTTGTGGCAATAACCGTTGAGAGATAATACCTTGCAACGTAGATGCAAGTTGGATTCTGATTTGGTTTTGCTGGTGAGGCGGAAATGAGTCAATAATACGGTCAATTGTTTGAGAAGCAGAATTAGTATGCAGTGTTGAGAATACCAAATGACCTGTTTCTGCAATAGTAATTGCAGAGGAAATACTTTCCGGATCCCGCATCTCACCGATGAGTACAACGTCTGGATCCTCACGTAAAAGAGATTTAAGACTTTCTCCCCATGAGTAGGTGTCGTGTCCAAGTTCACGTTGTGAAATAACACTTCTTCCCTTAGGGTATACATATTCTATTGGGTCTTCTATGGTTATGATATTATCTGTTCTGGTCATATTAATTTCGTTTACCATCGATGCAAGGGTTGTTGATTTACCATGTCCGGTTGGTCCGGTTACCAACACCAGCCCTTGTTTGAGAGAAGAAAGCGTATGACAGGCTTTAGGTAAAAAGAGCTCTTCAATTGTTTTTACTTTTGCGGGTAACAATCTAAATGCTGCTGCAAGCGTACCTCTTTGAAAGAATACGTTGATACGATACCTCGCTTTTGATTCCAGTTGTGAAGTTTGCATATAGTCGTAGGAAAAATCCAGACTTCGATTATTTATGAGGAGTTCTCGTTGCGTATCGGTGATTATCGAAAAGATCATGCTTTCAACTTCTTGAGTAGCAAGCGCATTAAATGTAGTCACAAAACTCAGAGATCCGTCGACTCGGATTACCGGAGGGACGCCAACTCTCAGATGCAGGTCAGAGGCTTTATTTGTAATAGTGTGTTCAAAAAGCTGTTGTAATTTTGGATCCATACAATCTAATGTAATTTGTTATTTACGACTGACTATCTTACAGATGTAATTATCTGTACATATCTCACTTTAAAAGACTTATGAGAACGAAGTCAATAGTGTTATTTAGTTTTGTGCTACACGGAGAACTTCGTCCACCGTTGATACTCCTTCAAGTACTTTAAGATATCCGTCTTGTTTCATCGTGATCATTCCCTCTGCTTTTGCTTGACTTTCCATTGTTTGTGCGTCAGATTTTTCCAGTACCATACGTGCAAGTTTCTCAGAGATAGGCATTACTTCAAAAATTCCTACTCTGCCTAAATATCCTGATTGTCCACAAAAATCACACCCTTTTCCTTTATACAATTTGGTAGGGGTATTTGGTGCAGTCTTTGGCATTAATGGTCCAAGTTCTTTACGGATTTCTTCGATGATTTCATTAGGAGGTGTAT
>DAOMRL010000080.1:0-4043 GCA_035445865.1 Candidatus Levyibacteriota bacterium | reverse complement strand
TACTCCTGGTAACTGTCCTTGTAAAGCTTTCTCTCTAAAACAGATTCTACACATTCCGTACACTCTGATAAATGCACGAGATCGTCCGCAAATCCCACACCGATTTTTCTCTCGAGTACTAAACTTTTGTTTTTTTGTAAATTTTACAACATCCGATTTTTTAGCCATATTATTTCTGTCCTCCTTTTACTTCGGTTGGTAATTTCTTAAACGGCATTCCCATTTCTTCCAAAAGTGCTAATCCTTGCTCATCTGTGTCAGCCGTTGTCACAAGTATCATCTGCAAACTGCGAATTCGATCAACTTTTCCTGAATCAATTTCCGGAAACACCATCTGATCAGAAAATCCCATTGTCATATTACCATGACCATCAAATGAGTCTCTGCTTACGCCTGAAAAGTCTTTCACTCGCGGAAGCACTATTTTAACAAGTTTTTCAAAAAAATCATACATACGATCTCCACGTAATGTTACAACTAATCCTATTTGATCACCTTCACGCAGTTTAAATGTTGCAACAGATACTTTTGCTTTCACAACTTTTGGCTTTTGACCGGTAATAGTCATCAGATCTTCTGCGTATTTTTCAATATTCTTTTTATCAACTAAAAACTCCCGTGAACTTGTATTCACTACAATTTTTTGTAATCGGGGAGCAGCCATTACATTATCTTCCTTCAGCCTTTTTTGAAGCTTTGGAATAATTTCTTCGTTAAATTGTTTTTTATATGCATTCATATTTTTAATAATTTCCTCACGTTTATTTATCCTTGTCGCTGTTTATGCTTAGGATTTTCACATATCACAAATACCCGTCCTTTTCGACGAACTATTTTGCATTTCATACAACGTTTTTTTACTGATGCTTGTACTTTCATATTTTTTATAGTGTTTGTCCGGACTTTTTTGCTGTTCGAACTTTTACTTTTTTTTCCATTTTAAATCCAACCCGAGTTGGTTTTTTGGTTTTTGGATCAACCAATGATACTTTTGATACTGGCATTGGACGGGTTAACACCTTTATTTCAGATGTCTGTCCCTGACCCACACCTTTTATATGCCGTTTATACAGATTTAATCCTTCTACGACAATCATATTTTTTGCAGGCAAGACACGTTCAATTTTTCCGGTTTTACCCTTATCTTTGCCCATCATTACTTGTACTAAATCACCTTTTTTTAATTTCATAGTTATACAACGTTTTTTGCAAGACTCGCTATTTTTGTAAATCCTCTTTCACGTACTTCCCGAGCAATCGGACCAAAAACACGTGTTCCAATTGGATCTTTATTCTCACGACTTGTGATGACTACTCCAGCATTTTCAGAAAATCGGACATATGATCCGTCTGGACGTCTTACTTCTTTTTTTGTACGCACAAGAACTACTTTTACCAAGTCTCCTTTTTTATATTCTCCGTTTGGCAATACTTTTTTTGCAATACACCCTAAAGTATCACCTAAATATCCAAATCGACGACGTGATCCTCCGTACACTTGGATCACCATGAGTTCTTTAACCCCACTGTTATCTGCAACAACTAATTTTGATCGTAACTGTATCATATATATAACCGTTTAACTCACGTATATTTGAGAGTTACTTTTTGGTTGCTCCTTTCGTTGTTTTTGCTTTTACTTTTTTTACCGGTTTTTTTACTTCTTTTTCTTCAACCATACTTTTTGCTTCTACAGATGATACTTCTGTTTTTTGATCAGTATCGTCAGATTTATCCACCACTGTATCTTCTGCGAGTATTTTAAGTACTACGTCTTCAGCAATTTTTTCTACTACTTTAAAATGTTTTGTTTTACTCATCGGAACTGTTTCTTCAATTTTTACAAAATCACCAACAGCAACAGGTACTTCACGACTGTCAACACTGTATTTTTTAGTTACTGTTAACCGTTTTTTATACAGTGGATGCACCGTCTGTCGTTCAACCCGAACAACTACTGTGTTAGTCATTTTGTCTGATACTACTGTTCCGTATAATACTTTTCGAGCCATACTATAATCAAGGTTACTTACTAACCTGTTCTCCTTTCTCTTGCAAATTCATAACTGTCATAACTCGTGCAATATCGCGCTTCATTTCTTTGAGTACTGCAGTATTTTTACTTCGTCCGAGCTTAAGATCAAGGCGTGTTTTTGCAATATCCAGATGCAACTCACGAAGCATCTTTTTCAAATCTGCATTTGTTTTATTTGGCAATTCTTTAATTTCTTTTGATTTCATAGTTAATGTGATCCTTCCTTTGTTACAAAGCTACTTTTTACCGGTAATTTATGTGAAGCCAAGCGAAATGCTTCTTTTGCAATGTCTTCTGATACACCACTCATCTCAAATAACATTCTTCCCGGTCCAACTTTTGTTACATATTCATGAATGTCACCTTTTCCTCCACCCATCCGAGTCTCCGGCGGTTTTTTGGTTGTAGGTGTAGCCGGAAAAATCCGGATCCACACACGACCACCACGTTTAATAAAATGGGTCATTGCACGTCGTGCTGATTCAATTTGACGACTGGTAATCTGTCCTGAAGACTCAGAACGCAGACCAAACGTACCAAATGTCACCGCAATACCTTTTTGCTCAATACCTTTATCTTTTCGTTGTTTAAATGTTTTTCTATATTTTAATCTTTTTGGTGTTAACATAATTACTCCTTATTGATCCAAACTTTAACTCCAACATATCCACTTTTTGTGAGAGCCGGAACCTGTGCATAATCGATATTTTCTCTGATTGTAGACAAAGACACTTTTCCAAGCTGTACACGCTCTCTTCTTCCGATTTCTGCTCCTCCGATACGACCGGAGAGAATAATACGTACTCCTTTAGCTCTCGCATTCATTACCCGTTCTGACAACTGCTTCATCACTCTTCTGTGTGGCATTCTGCGATTTAACTGATCAGCCACATTATTTGCTACTAAATATGCATTTAAATTTGGATCTTTAATCGGCTCTACTTTTAATTCAATTTTTGTAATTACTTTTTCTTTACTTGTTTCCTGCATAATACGGACAATAATTTTTTTCAATTCTTCAAGACCTTGACCTCCACGTCCGATTACAATTCCGGGACGTACTACATGGATTGTAATTTTTACTCCATTTAATGTTCTTAAAATCTGTGCATCTCCAATACTTGCAGGTCGTAATTTGTCAAATAACATCTCTCTGATTCTAATATCCTGCAACACTGTTGCTGCATAATTTTTTCTTGAGTAATATCCAACACTTTTAAAATCGTGATGAATTCCCATTCTCAGTGCTATTGGATTAACTTTTTGTCCCATTATTTATTTTTTCCTTTCGTTTTTTTCTCAGCTTTTTTTTCTGTTTTTTGAGCCTCTTTTTTCTCAACTGGCGTAGTCATTGCAACTACTGCCTGTTCAGCAGCTTTTGTTGCTTGCGCAGTTCGCTCAATTTGATCTTCTAAAATAACTCGAATATGACTTGTTCTTCGCAGATACGGACGAACTCGTCCCCGTGCTGCATAATGGTATCTTTTGTACATGATACCTTCGCCAATCATAATTTCTTTGATTACCAAATCTCCTCTACTTGCCTGAAAGTTGTTTACCGCATTTGCAACCGCACTCTCAAGTGTTTTTCGAATCGGATCAGATGCACGCTTATTCAGCACCGTCAGACTGGCAAGTGCTTGGTCAAGCCGTAAATCTCTCACACTATCAGCTACAAGGCGAACCTTGCGAGGTGACATTTTAATATTTTTTGCTTCTGCTTTATATTCCATATATTATGTCTTAGATATTTCACGAGCAACAATTCTTCCATGACCTTTAAAGTGTCTTGTTGGTGCAAATTCACCAAGTCTGTGTCCTACCATTCCTTCAGTGACTCTAACAGTAATAAAGTGTTTTCCATTGTGTACCAAAAAAGTGTGTCCGACAAATTCTGGCGGAATTTGACACGCACGTGACCAGGTTTTGATACCGTCACGGTCTCCTGACTCTTTTTGAACGCTTACTTTTTTCATAATACGTTCATCGATGTATGGTCCTTTTTTAC
>DAOMRL010000079.1:292-4092 GCA_035445865.1 Candidatus Levyibacteriota bacterium | reverse complement strand
TGCAAGTGATTCAAGGAGTGTATCGTGATCTACGCCTGTTTTTGTGTTCTCTAGTTGAGCGAGCTGATCTGCAGCAAGCGACGTCAGGTTGACGCCTGAGGTAAACAGCTGATAACTATGAGTAATTGCAGGAATAGGAAGTTTTTGCAAAATTTCAAAACTCAATGTGACAGTAGGCTTTGAAAGTTCAAAGCTTTGTTGAGCAATAGCAAGTTGATTCCCCGCTTTTTGAAATTCGCCTTGTTTCAGAGACTCAATTGCCTGTTTTGCAAATACTACTCCTGCCAAAGTGAGGAGCACATTACAGATAAAAAAGAGAAGTACGGCACATGTTAGCACTGTCATAGTCGTTTGGGTAAATGATTTTTTTGTAGCAAGTTTTGTAATACGAGTGCGTCTTCTTTTACGAACTGGTTTTATTGATGAAGAGTACGAAACTGATCGGACACTTTTTTCAAATCCGTCAAAAACTTCATCAAGATACGTACTTTTAAGCTGAGATTTTGTGGTGATACGCTGCTCTATTTGTCTATGTGCAGGTAAATGAGGAAATTCAGACGGATGGGCATCAGGTAAAATTTGCAAATCCGGTTCAATGCGTTTGAGTACATGAATTGCAGAAATGATTGTCTGAGGGTGTTCATAAAAAAAGAAAAACACTCTCTCTTGTTTCTCTTTTGAAAAAAGGAGATAGGGAATTCCTATTAATACGTCATTTTTTGAAATAGGATATACACTCACTAATTCATTGCCGATAAATCCTGCGGTTTTTTGGGTGAGCGCAGTATAAACAAGCTGTGACATTTGTGACACAGCAGGAGGGATATTTGAACCGAAAATATTTCCTATCAGTGCAAACGATACTGATGGAATATGTTTTGTGGCAAGTAGGATATCTGAAAAATCAGAGAATCTCTCAACAGGCAATAGAATTATTGTTCGTGGAGTATCTTTTTCAAGTTTTGGAAGTAATTGCTCAAGAATTTTTTTGTCTTCTGTCGTATTGAGGAAAAAAACAGCGTAATCAAGTTTTTCAGCCAAGTTTTTTATAGTTCCTAGTGCAGTAGTGTATACCTGAAAAAGATTTTCGGTAGCAGGGTATTTGTGTGGATTATTAAGAATGATAAGTTTAAAGTCATCGGTAAGTGTTGCAATAAACGATCGGGTAATATGTGGAAGAGAACCCGAAACGAGAAAAAGCGGTCTTGTTTGGTTGGTATCATCAGAGACGTGAAGAGTGGGCATAGTTCTATTGTAGAGAATTGTACGCTCTACGTCTAGAAATTACGTGAGAAGGTGATTGTCTAAGGCAGCGTTTACCAAAGCATCAGCCTCTTTATTTTGATTTCGTGGTACAGAAGAAAATGTAATAGGGCAGTGAATGTCTCTTTCTAATTCTTTTATTGAAAGATAATATTTCTTGAGATTTTCATTTTTTATTTTATAAATCCCTGACAGTTGTCGAGCAACTAACTCTGAGTCAAGTATTACAGACAGTGAGGTAGGAGTTGTATGTTTCAAAATCCACTCAAGTGCTTTTACAACTCCTGTGTATTCTGCGACGTTGTTCGTTGTTTCTCCAATGTATCCGCTATCTTTGTGTACAAGATTTTTGTTATCATCGGTGACAACAAATCCATATGCTGCAGGTCCTGGATTTCCTCGAGCACCGCCGTCAGAATGGATTGTGAAGTGGGTGTTTTTCATAGTGACATTCGAGTATAGATTCTAGTATTTTTCATTGGTCTATACTGAAAAGGTTTCAGTTCAATAATATCACGTTTGGAACAAAAAAGGTAAAAATGGTTTCGGGTCGAAAAATATTAGAATGTATAGTTGAAAAGATTGTCTAATCAAGATATTCACGCTTTGCATGTAAAAACATAAACCATTGTTCAAAAAAGGAAAAAAGTCCTTTAAACGGTGCTTCGATTAATAAATCAAAGAGTACTAAAAAAATGTTCACATGAGAAACTCCCTCAGTAATATATCGTCCGACTCGAGCAATCGGGAGAAAAAGAAAATCTACAACCGGGGTAAAAAGAGTTTGTTTACGAAGGACAGTAAATGTATGAGCTGTTTGGTAAATGCGGTAAATGAGAAAACAGACAATGGTTAAAAAGAAAACAAAAATAAATTGGCTGATGATATTAAATCCTAAACCGTTCAGTCCTGCTATAACAAGTCCAAAACTTGCAAAAAACGCACAAATCCAGAGAATGGAAAAAATAGGGTAGAGTATTGATTTTCTTTTTTTTGAAATACGATGCAGTACAATAGTTCGAGTAAGCTTTGGAGGTTCTTCAAATAACAATTTTTTAATTCTTCTAACAATTTCTTGCGTATTATCACTTCCAGGTGTTCGGATAAAGAGTGATGCAGCAGCAAGAAAAATTGGTGGGATTATGATATTTAAAATAATATTGTTCCACATAATCTCTCCATAGACAATGCTCTCAAATGTTCCTTCAACGGAAAGTGCAATAACAGTTTTTGTTAGTACTAAAAATATAAGGCTTCGGATAATTGCTCGGGTTACTTTAGAACGAATAGTAGTATATTTTTCATTACAAACACTCACTACTTCTGAAGTCAGTTTTTCTTCGTCTTTTACTAGCGCATCTAAGCTTTGCATATTTCTCAACAGTATTTCTTCCAGTATCAAAAAAGGCGGAGTGTTCCGTTTAACAAATGAATATATTTTATGACGCAAAGGATATTTTAATTGAGCTTGGATTTCTTGGTATCCTTGCATAAAGTCCTTTGCAATTGATGAGACAGTTTGAGGAGTAGGTTTGCCAAAATATTGTACAAAAAGGTGGTAGTGAATAAGTGCGAGATCATCTTTTGCAAACGCTCGTCTGGTGGCAACAAATACTTGAACATCTCGAGTAGATTCCGGGTCATCTTCCAATTTAATTTTGTCTTTCATGACATGAAACATAAAGTTTGTCATGGTCTCTCTTTTTTTATTAGGACTAAGTAAATATGTTAGGTGTGATGAAATAAGATGATACATCAGTGTATTGATTGTATTCTCATCAATTTTATGTTGTGCCAAAATTTGGGTTCGGAGTGACAGATACATGTCAATTACCTTTTCAACTTCTGTGACCCATGATTCAGTAAAACTTCCGTCAGGAAAATACCGTGCCCAGATAAGTTCTCGAAGTAATGGATTTGCAATTGTTTCCCCTTTTCCTCCATAAAAATGTCTGCGTTTTAAAATACGTTCAATTGCCGCCCGTAACACAACTTCGTCATCCCGATAATCCATAGCATTTCGGAGTTTTTCATATAACGATGCAATTTCTGAGACAATTGGACTTACCCGTAATCCTTCAGAGGATGTCTGAGACGAATCTGACTCACCAAATACTTTTATAAGATAAGAAGAAAGAGTGTTTAAAGATGACATTATCAGTTTTGTATTATAGGGGCAAGCAGTATCGGATACAAGCAAATAGGGTAGTTTTTCATTGTATCACGCACGAATTTCTGCTAGAATCCAGGATATATGGACAAGGTATATAGCCACAAAAATGTTGAAAAAGATACATATAAAAAGTGGGAAGAAAAAGGATATTTTAAACCTGAAATCAATTTTGCCGGAGATCCCTATGCTATTGTACTTCCTCCACCCAATGCAAATGGCTCGCTCCATTTTGGTCACGCAATGATGGTTCTTGAAGATATTTTAATTAGGTACAAACGAATGCAAGGATTTGCAACACTGTGGATTCCCGGAGCAGATCATGCTGGATTTGAGACCCAATTTGTATTTGAAAAAAATCTTGCAG
>DAOMRL010000079.1:0-238 GCA_035445865.1 Candidatus Levyibacteriota bacterium | reverse complement strand
TATCAAATGATCTGGGACTATGTTCAAGAAAATAAAGGTGGGATGGAAAATCAACTGCGAACACTAGGATTTTCTCTTGATTGGAGTAGAGCCAAATTTACACTGGACGAAGATATTGTCGCAATTGTCCACAAGACATTTAAAAAAATGTATGATGATGGACTTATTTATAGAGGTAATAGAATTGTGAACTGGGATCCAAAAGGACAGACTGTAATCTCTGATGATGAAATTGTTT
>DAOMRL010000078.1:0-4243 GCA_035445865.1 Candidatus Levyibacteriota bacterium | reverse complement strand
AGATTTGTTCAGGACGGATTACTGGTCTTTTTATTTTCATATGTGCTTGTATTATACCATTTGAGGTACGAAAAAGCCCCGCCAGTGGCGGGGCTCAGTTGATACCGCAAGTATCGTAAGTTGCCGACAGCGTTATCGGCATACGAACACTCACGGTGTGTTCTCTGAGGAGGAAAGGTCTGATTTCAACACTACGAAACGTTTCCAGGGGAAGACTGCAAGCACGGCACCAACGATGCCAAATGCTATCAGCACGATTTGAATTTCATGCATGATTCCCCAGAAACCCCACAGTCCACCGACTACCATGATCACTTTCTGCTTATATGCACTCTCCGGAAGGATATACAAATCTTCAGTTTGATTTGCATCTCCCTTTGTACGATATACCGTCTCCCCATCACGATCTTCAATCCTGATGACACGATGGATTGTAGGAATCGTACGATTTGGCTCGTAGTACCGTGCAAGATCGTTTTCCTTGATGTCATTTGAACGACTAGAGACCACTAGATCTCCGACATGGATTTTAGGAGACATGCTCCCACTTTCCATGACATCAAAACGTAACCCTAAGCCGAACTTAAGAATTACTGGTGTCACTAATGCAAATATTGCTAGTGACATAACTCCCCAGAACGCAATTTTTTTCATCTTGATTCCCTTCGAGTGTGCGGGTTAGGGCATGACGCCCTAACCCATAAGAACTACTACGTAGCCGACCCACTCACGATAACCGTGTACGTACACTTCTCTGCCTGGTACGACTGACTTGCAAGGGGCTTAGCTTGAACTGCCCAGGCAATCGTCCTACTAGATCCATGACTGAGCAATCCACCAGGAAGGGTACCATGACCCTCAGTGGACCAGTCTGTCAACGTGTTACCAGATGTACCAAACGTCGTTGAATTCGACTCAGCAAGCAGTAACATGTCTGTACAAGCTTCAGCCGTGGCGCCGGTAACATGCATCCTGATAACGAACGGAACTGAACCTGAATTGGTTACCTTACAGTTATTGTAAGGTTGAGCTTCTCCAGGCAAGAGACCGTCGCCGTTATCAAGTGTATCTGCTGTATTGGGCAGACACATTCCTGAATCGTCTGCTTGGCGCAAGACTATAGCCGCGGAAGCAAACTGCGCTTCATTCCCTGGAACGTCATCAACCGCACCCCACTGCCCAGCAGCAGCCGTCATCATCAGGCCACTAACCAACAGCATGAGCGACAGGATCAACGCAAACGAGCGATATCGGTTGAAGTAACTCACTTGAGTCTCCTTGTCGTACTGATCGTTCACATATGTGCAGGACACGCCTGCGCAGAATAGTTCCTGCAGGAATCTGTCATTTCTTTCCTCTCATTAGTTAAAGAACAAAGCGTTATATAACGCAATTCTAAGATTATAATATAGGATAATTTTTTGTCAATAGTTAAATAGAAAAAACTCTATTCTGTATGTGTGAGGCTTTTTATTTGTTTGTGAAAATTGGCTTGAATATAGGTTGTGATTTTAGGTAAAATTCTTTCTTACACAATTTTTACCTATTCTACACTTGTATCTATCTTTCATATCATAGAGTTATATCAAATGGCTGGATACACAATTTCTCAATTTGTAACCCCATTTACTAATTTACCCACCGCATCTCCTCATAAAACAATTGGACAAGTACTTGAATCAACTGACAGTTCTCACAAACCGGTATACGTATTTGACGGAAAAAAATATATGGGAGTTGTATCTGCATATCAGTCAATTTATCACAGCGCCCATGCTCCTCATACCAAAAAAGTAATCTCTGATATCATGCACACTCCTACACTTACCCCATCATCTTCATTGCACGATGCAATACGATTTATGATGGATACACGACTGTATGAGCTACCAGTTGTAGACAAAAACAAAGAAATAAAAGGAGTTATATCTCTTTCAACAATTTTAAAAACTCTTTTAAAAGATGAAATAATCATGACCTTCCTTGCAGAATGTATTGAATATAGAAAGCCTGTGATAAGAAAACACGAGGGAACAGTTGACGATGTATTCCATCTCCTGAGAGATAAAAATGTTTCCAGAGTAATCCTTACCGATAAAAGAGGAAAAGTAAACGGAATTGTAACCCGATCCGATATCCAAATTGCATTTTTGCGTCCTATTGAAAAACAACGATTTCGAAGACCCACCGAAGACTCAAAAAACACACGATTTAGCTCCGAAGAAAAATACCGTGAAGACGAACCAATTGAGCGTTTTTCACAAAAAGTTGTATTTACCGTACCTGAAGATACTCCAAAACGGTTAATTCTCCAGCAATTGATAGAGTCAGACTATAACAGTGTAGTAATTGTAGATCGTCTTGAAAAACCGGTAGGATTTTTGTCAGTTCGAGACATTGTCCATTGCCTGGCTACTTTAGAGCCCAATATAACTACTCCAATTATTTTTGAAAAACCTGATTCATCTGTCAGTAACGTGCATGTTGAGAAAGCTCAAAAAAAAATAGAACAGTTGATCCGAAAACTATCAAAAATACAGCCAATTGAAAAAGTAGAAGTAGCGGTGAATGAACAAAAATTTTCGAACAAAAAAATAGCTGAATTCCAGACACGAATAACTATCTCGATGAAAGGTCAAGATGTAATGGTAAGTGGCAGTAGTAAAGACTATATGAGCAGTATTCAAAATACTCTTAGTATTGCCGAACAAAAATTTATCAAAAACACCAAACATACCTACCATAAAACCCAAGCTTCACCTGTATAATTTTCACTGAATTTAGCAATTACAATTTAAAATTGTATATTGTTTCTGATATACTACATCTCATGCACACGACAAAAAAGTCTTTTAAAAAACTCCTTGCATATTACCGCGACATATCAACACTTAACCATATTCAAGCAGTACTCGAATGGGATCTAAACGTTGGACTTCCAACATCTGCAGGACAGGGCCGTGCAGAACAAACAGCATACATAACCCAGCTTTCAACAGAAAAGTGGCAAGACCCACGATTTCTTGAGTTATTTCATAAAGCCAAATCTGAAAATAATTTAACACCAGAAGAAAAAGCAGTTATCCGTAATCTGCAACATGCCCTCAAATATTACACAAATATTCCAAAAGAGTTAATTATCGAGTTTTCAAAAGAGACATCACTTGCTTTTATGGCCTGGAACTCGGCAAAGCAAAAAAATGACTTTTCAGCCTTTCTCCCTCACCTTAAAACAATTATCCGACTGTGCCAGCTCATGGCAGATCATCTCACATACAAAAAAGATCGCTATGACGCCTTACTTGATTTATATGAACCAGGACTCACCACTGATACATGCACACAACTATTCTCAGAAATAAAAGATCCGCTATCAACGCTCATCCGTACCATTACTCACAAAAAATCGTATACGCCACAGCCTCAATTTGTTGGCAAAGACTTGATATTTGATACAACCCGACAAGCAGAACTTTCACACTATATCCTCAAAAAAATGGGATATGATTTGATATATCTCCACATCCTTTTACAATCGGCATGGGCAATCGTGATATCAGAATTACCACTGCATATACCGGCAATGATTTTCGTGATAGTCTTATGGCAAGTATTCATGAAGGAGGCCACGCACTTTATGAACAAGGAATAAATCCTGAGTATGCTGATACTCCTCTTGGTGGAGGAGTTTCTCTTGGAATCCATGAGTCCCAATCCCGATTCTGGGAAAATCAGATCGGTCGTCACCCCGAATTTATTAAATTTGTGACTCCATTGCTTCATGCATTTTTCCCTGCACTTGAAAATGCAGATAGCGATGCTATGACCATGCTTATGAACCACGTAAAACCGGGGAATATCAGAATTGAAGCTGATGAAGTCACCTATAATCTGCACATTGTGATCAGATTTGAAATTGAACACGCACTCATAAACGAAAAAATTAAACCCGAAAATTTACCTGAAGTGTGGCGCGAAAAAATGAAAAAATATCTTGGAGTGACACCACCCACAGATTCACAAGGAGTATTACAAGATGTCCATTGGTCGTATGGATCATTTGGATATTTTCCTACGTATACATTAGGGAATCTCTACGCAGCTCAGATCAGCAATATGTTAAAAAAAGAAGTCTCTTATGAAAAAGATCTCTCAACTGGCAATGTCAGAGAAGTACTTGCGTGGTTGCGTTCAAATATCCATACTCATGGATCTGTGTATACACCTGAACAGCTGATTAAAA
>DAOMRL010000077.1:0-4324 GCA_035445865.1 Candidatus Levyibacteriota bacterium | reverse complement strand
ATGGTAACCCATGATTTGGAGTATTTGCAGTTCGCGACTCGGGTTATTCATATGCTTGATGGTGAAGTTGTTGAAGAATATATGCCTAAAACCGGAAACAAAAATCTTAAGATTATTGGAGGTAAAAAAGAGATCTCTGGTGACTTCATGAAATCAAATATTCGAGACCCTGAATTTTTGAAGAAACTTGGCATATGACACAATCTCAACCATCACGACTTAAACAAGCCCTCAATCCAATCTCATGGATACATGGGCTACTGCTTTTTATACGGCTATTTCCTCGGTTAATGAAAAAGATATATGTCTTCACGCCACTCTTTTTCTTGTTGTTTTTTTACATGATTTACCGGTTATATACACTCCTTGCTGCAATCCCGTTGCTCGGATGGCCACTAAAAAAACTCTATCCATATATCTGGAGTAAGCGACTGATCCGAACGGCAGAAGCGATTATTGCAAAAACAGAGACGAAGCGGATAAATGAAGCACATCGTATGTATCTGATCCGGATGGCAGATAAAAATTTATCAACAAAAAAAGCCAGAACAATCATTACTATTCTCGGTATGTCCATAGGTATTGCTATTATTGTCTTTCTATTATCCGTTGGATATGGGGTAGAAAAGCTCGTGATCAGTCAGGTTGCATCACTTGATGAACTAAAAATCATCGATGTTTCAAGTAGTGCAAATACATCACTTAAATTAAATCAGGATACAGTTCGAAAGATAAAAGGGATTACAAACGTAAAGCAAGCGATACCTATTATCTCTTTTGTCGGAAGAGTTAGCCTTAATCAATCAAATACTGATGTGTTAGTCTATGGGGCTCCAAACAGCTATTTTGAGCTAACAGGTATTCCGGTGTCACGCGGAGGGGTATATAAAAGTAATAAAATGACGTTTGATAACATCGATAGCGCTGTTGCGGGTGCAAAAATTGAACTAAAAGACGTAAAAATAAACTCCACAATACATCCTGGAGAGAAAATCCAATTTAACATTATCCCTGAACTTGATGCAACAGTATGGGATATCTGTTCAACACAAGGGAAAATACTTGGCTATGTTCCTCGACTTGAAGGTGGGTTTGAAGGATCTGAAGTCTGGGGAAGTGAGTATTATCCGTATGAAGATCAAGGAAGATCAGGAAGAGATAGGGAAAAAGCACAGTTTGCTGGAGAATGGGTACAAGCATCGGTTCCTCTCTACACAAAAGGTGGCGATGATATGTTTCGTCCGGAATTTGAAAACTCCGGTATGCAAAAGTGGGTAGATGGATGTATCCAATCAAAATTTATCCAAGTAGTGCAGAAAATAAATACCCAAAGTGTATTGGGAGAATCAACGGTTGCAGAAGATGTTCTTGCATCAGAAATTGAGCTTGCATCTAGTAGTGCGGAGCTATCTCCACCAGTTGATATAAATAGTGCATCTGATTCGGGTATTCTTGATTTTGAAGAATTTTCAGCTACTCTTGCTGCTGAGACTAAGAAAGACGAAGTACTTTCCTTTAAAGGCGATATTACAAAAGAAGCAGTCGTGTCTTCTGGGTTTCTTGAAATAATGGGAATTGATGCACAAAAAGCAGTCGAGACAAATTTTGAGGTTTCATTTATTATTATGAACACGATTTTATCAGATGTGTCTGGTCGGGCATTTACTGAAAAAGTACGGTACAAAATAGTAGGAGTGATTGATGATCTGGAAAGCCCTTATTTTTATGTACCGCTTGAAGATGTAATGGCACTCGGGCCGGTTACCTTTTCTCAGCTCAAAGTAGAGGTTACAGATGAACAGCATGTTGCCTCTGTACGGCGTAATATTGAGACGCTTGGATTTACCACAAATAGCACACTGGATACTGTTGAACAGATACAAAGTCTTTTTAACAATTTACGGATATTGTTAGGACTATTAGGATTGGTTGCTTTAGGTGTTGCCTCTTTAGGCATGTTTAACACGCTTACTGTCTCATTGCTTGAGCGGACACGTGAAATTGGAGGTATGAAGACAATGGGAATGGTGTCTGATGAAATTGAAGACCTTTTTCTGGCAGAGGCCATGATTATGGGTGTAGCAGGTGGTGTGGGGGGACTTGTGCTTGGATATATTATTGGAAAAGGTGTCTCACTTGGGGTTTCAATAATTTCAATTTCGCGGGGACAAGGATTCTTAGATCTTACACACATACCGTTTTTCTTAATTGCCTTTATTTTAGTAAGTTCATTTATGGTTGGACTTGCTACCGGTATCATTCCTGCGTATCGGGCAAAGCGTATTTCTGCATTAAATGCCTTGCGTTATGAATAGTATTTACGATACAGTTGAATATATATGGTCACTATTAAAAATACGCTAAAATCACTCATTTTTAAGCCATTTGAGAGTTTTGTTGCAATTGCTGAGTATATCCATACCTTACATAGTGGGAAAGGCAATAAAATGCTGTTTTTACTAACCATAATTCTCACGACAGGGTTGATTGTATGGTCTAAGCAGATAGCAGATATGACCAAAATCAGTATGCCTGCTTTATCACTTCCTGTCTTTTCATCAAGCACACAAGCACAACAGATGTATGATCCATATGTTTTACTTCAACAGATACAAAAAAAGAAGAAAGATATTGTCATTGTTGATCTTCGCACAGGAAGCGACTATAGTGAGGGACATATAAAAAATGCAATTAATGTACCGTTAGCTCTTAATACACAAGGAAAAGAATATGAACGCAGTATAGCAGGCGCTGTTGAGGAAATACGGACAATAAGTAAAGAAAAGACAGTTGTTGTATATGGTCATTTTTCTGGTTCACAATTTGTATACGATATGACGCAAGCTCTTCGTAAAAAGAGAGTACCAACATATTCACTCGCTGTTGGGTGGAATGAGTGGTATCATTTTCGCAATCTTTGGCTTCCTGAATCGCAGTGGAATATGATAGACATGGATACCTATGTTCAAACCAACGAGAGTCTTTAGTGTGAAATCATACCTGCCGTACCTATACGCTATGGTATAGAGACTTTCTCCTCCTAGAGCAATCAATAAAATCCTATAATATTTAATATTGTGGTATAATATACAGTTGAAAAGTCAAAACAACTGCGTTTTGATGTATTTCAGCACATTTCATATCATGTATCGTGGACAGCAATAAGTTCATAAGATTTTTGTGTACTTGGTGCTGTCCACAACTGTGTGGAGAGAAGCTCTACCAAAGGAGAAATAGGTGAAAAAACTCAAGGTGTGGAGGAAGAAATACTTCCCCACAATTTCAGAACTCCCTATTGAAGACAAGGAGATTCAGGCGTTTATCAATCAACTAGCTCGCGAAACTGTGATGTCACCCAGTGCACAACCTGGTGAAACCATCAAGCTTCGTGATGTGAACCCGTCCAATACTATCTGGGTCTGGGTTGGTAACGATCGCTTCCGGTTGCTCAGTGTTCAGCGTGAGGTAATTGAGCTACTTCACAGTGGTGGATACCATGTAACTCCATCGCCGGAGGAAGGTTTAATAACCTGGGTATCCTAGACAGTTCAATTTCTCCCGTTTTTGTTCATTATCTAGTGAATAGGGACGGGAGATCCCTTTTTAATTAAAATTTATTGCTAAGTTAAATCCCATAATAATTGATTATTTGTAGCTGTTTTGATATAATTTTTCTACTATTTATATTTGAATCGTAGGTTATTTTTTCTACAGAGGAGATATAAATACGTACATTAAATTACAGATTAATCCCTTATGAGTAGCACAGAGATTCGAATACATTTGAGTCTGTGTGCTACTCGTACTGCGGGGGTGGAGTTGCAAAGCTATGGCATGGTGCTGTAGTACTTAACAATAATCCTGAAAAGGAAAGGACAAGGTTGACGTGATCGAATGTATTGCTTCGGAGGCTAACTTTTGCGCTTCAGAGGAGGCCATAACAGGTGGCATACTGTACGTAGGTATTGCGATGATGATTCGGGAATCAGTAGTCAGACTACGGCAAGGTTACGCTCATCTGAGATTGCTCCCATTGCCTGTCTTCGAATACATTCCAATCTACATGGTTATCTTACCTCCGGACGGAAATGTTCAGAGGTCGGAAATCGAGTGCTTTGTAAAGTGGCTCGTCAACTATCTGGAAAGGGTGTACCGTGATACGTCCGCAGACGTAGTTCTAAAGGACATTCTCTCCGAGAATCAATGGGAAGTCTTGTGGTATTCTCTACCACATGAATTGGGCCATGTTCTCAGTGAACAGGCGCAAGCAATGGGGAGGATAGCATACTTCCTTACTGATCCCCCAGCTGTGGGGGTGAAGAAC
>DAOMRL010000076.1:3507-4383 GCA_035445865.1 Candidatus Levyibacteriota bacterium | reverse complement strand
GACAACCTGGTTCTACAATCAAAATTGTGACCTATACGTTAGCACTGGAAAATGGATATACAGAAGCAACAATGGTAGATGATTCGCCTCTTACGATTGCATCTTCTGACGGCGGTCCATCGTACACGCCAGTAAACTATGACGGCAGATATCATGGACGGCAAACACTGAGAAATGCATTTGCCAACTCATACAATATTCCTGCAGTGAGAGTTGCCCAACGTCTTGGAGTAGATAAAATTCTCAATTTTGGTCGCAGTATGGGAGTGACAACCTGGGAAGATCCGAGACGATACGGGCTATCTATCACATTAGGAGGTGGAGAAACAAAAATGGTTGATCTGGCAACGGTATTTGGCACCATTGCAAATGATGGTACTCGAGTAGATTTAAACCCTATTCTTTCAGTAGCTGATGCGTATGGAAATAGCGTATACACAAAAGAAGAAACAGGAGAACAGGTTGTATCAGAGGGAACGGCATTTATAATCTCAGACATTTTGGCAGATAATGATGCTCGTTCTGCTGCCTTTGGCACGAGTTCTCCGCTCAATATTCCGGGTAAACGAGTCTCTGTCAAAACCGGTACAACGGATAATAAAAGAGATAACTGGACAGTAGGATTTACCGATGAATTTGTGGTAGCTACATGGGTAGGAAACAATGACAATACTCCCATGAGTCCTGAGCTTACGTCAGGAATCAGCGGTGCAGCTCCTATGTGGAATAGTATTATGACCAAATTGATTGAGAATAAAAATCAAGCCACTGTCAGTGTTCCACCATCGGTTGTATCACGTAACTGTTATGGTAAGACAACCTATTTTGTGAGAGGTACTGAAAATGCTGTGAACTGCAGATTTTCTCCGAATAGAC
>DAOMRL010000076.1:0-3467 GCA_035445865.1 Candidatus Levyibacteriota bacterium | reverse complement strand
TGTGTATAACAAGAGTATGCCCGCTCTGTCTTCTCTTAAACATTTTTCCCCCAAGAAAAAAACAGTTCTCATGAGAATTGACTGTGATGTTGATATTAAACAGGGCAGAATTCTTGATGATACTCGGTTACTCTCTTCAATTGCTTCGTTAAAAAAACTACTAAAAAATAATTGTACGGTGATATTAGTAGGACATTTAGGACGTCCTGATGGTCATGATCTTGCGTGTACCTTATTCCCGATTGCTAAGTGGTATGCTCGGTATCTTGGGCGCACTTTGCACGAAAATTCTTCACCATTTGGGGGGTGGAATATAGGGAGAAATGTGATTTTGTACGAAAACATTAGATTTTTTATGGAAGAAGAGCAAAATGATAAATTGTTTTCGCAAAGTCTGGCTGAAACAGCAGAAGTATTTGTAAATGAAGCATTTGCTGTTTCTCATCGTGCACATGCCTCTACCGTGGGTGTGACTCAGTATCTTCCTTCGTATGCAGGTCTGCATTTTACGCAAGAAGTAAGTGAACTTGAGAAAGTACTTGGAGCTCCCAAACGCCCGCTTGTTGTTATCATCGGGGGAGCTAAAATAGAGACAAAACTTCCGATGGTTGAAAAAATGCACGAGGTTGCTGATTACGTATTAGTTGGTGGTGAAGTCGCAGATCATACAAAAGAACTTATCAAAGTTCAACATGACCACAGTAAAAATAAACGATCAATTGTGTTAATGGCTGATTTAACAGATTCAGGGCTGGATATAACGCTTAAGAGTGCTGAGAACTTTGCGCGAATAATTGAAAGTGCAAAGACAGTTGTTTGGAATGGACCTGTTGGACAGACAGGGAAAAATCCACTTACAGAACAAGGCACTCGTATTATTGCGCAAAGTATAGCCCACTCTCATGCGTATTCAATTGTGGGTGGTGGTGATACTCTTTCATATCTACGGCAGCACAGAATGCTTGATAAGTTTAACTTTGTCTCTGTAGGTGGCGGTGCAATGTTAGAATTTTTGTCTGGAGAAAAACTTCCTGCCATTGAAGCTTTAAAAAACAGTTAAGGGAACATATGTTTATTTTTATCAAGTAGTACCAAGAGTTCTTTCCAAAGTTTTTCTGCTTCTTCTGAAACCTTAATTTTTTCATCTTTTGTTCTAATTTGCTTATAACTGATATCGTCTCTCTTCCATGTTTTACCATTGTCTAAATAAATATTCATCACAGGTAAAATTTTATCCAATGCATATACAAATTTCGCTTCTTCATCAATCTTCTCCTCATATTTTTTTATTAGCTCTTTCATATCACCAAACTCTGCAAAATTTGTGGCAATCTGTTCAAGTGCATCGTGTTCTCGTTGCTGTTTAGATTCTAGTAAGGTTTTATCTTTTGTGTGAAAAGGAGTATCGTTTGCATATACTTCTACAAGATCGTGTGTTAAAGCATACTTTATTACTTTATCTATATCTAATTTTAATTTTCTCGTTTTCACTACGTACCATGCAACCATGGCTAACTGATAACTATGCTCTGCATCATTTTCATCTCTATTTTCTCCAGTGGCAAGGATTGCTCTTTTAACTTGCTGATATTGATGGGTAAAAGAGACAAATTCTAATAGATCTTTAAAAGTATTCATATTTATTTTATGAGTATATCAGACCTGCATTTTATTAGACCTGAAGTGCTTCTAGTGCTTTGTCTACAGCCTCTTGTTTATTTAATTCATAGGTGTTGATAACTAAATCGTAGTACTTGCGATCCCAGTATACCCAAGTTTGATCATTATTTGCATAGAGCCTTCTCCATTTTGCTAAATTGTCTTCTTCCCGTGTTTTTACTTCTTTTTTTGCATCTTCTACAGAGATATTCTTTCTATTTATAAGTCTATCAATACGAATATCTGGTCTGTCATTTCCCTCTTTATCTTCACAAATGACAAGTATTTTAAATACGCTGTCTATTCCTTGGGCATCAAATCCCGCAAGATGACTTTGAATGACTTGATGATCGTGTTCGCGAAGCTTTTTTGTGACCATTTCTTCATACCCCAGATCTATTGCATCATCCCGATCAGCATCACTGCCTTTTTCGGCATTAAAATATTGTTCAAATAGTTCGCCTCCCTCAAGCAGTTCCCAGCCCAAGTGTTGTGCAATTCCTTTTGCAAGAGTTGTAGTACCTGATGCGATCCGTCCTGAAACGGTAATGTTCCGAATGTTTTCCATGAAATAGTTATTGATTTGAGGCAGTTGCGTGTAGTTTTCCGATAAGTAATGTCTCTTCAACCAATCTATTTGCATATCCAAATTCGTTGTCATACCATGCAATTACTTTTACCATGGTACCTCCGACTACTTGGGTAAGTGATAAATCTGCAATTGATGAGTGCGGATTACCTATGATGTCACTACTTACAATAGGATCATGGGTTGCAGTAAAAATACCTTTGAATTTTTCTTCCTGAGCTGCTTTTTCCAGTACACTGTTAACTTCTTCAACGGTTGTTTCTTTTTTTACCAAAAAAGTAAAATCAGATAAAGATCCAACCGGTACCGGAACACGGATTGCCAGACCGTTAAAAATCCCCTTTAAATCAGGGATTGCACTTGCCGCTGCTTTTGTTGCTCCTGTTGATGTGGGAATGATATTTTCTGCTGCTGCTCGTGCTCTTCTATAGTCTTTATGACCTCCGTCTTGAATACGTTGATCTGAAGTGTATCCATGAATGGTTGTCATCATAGCTTTTTCAATTCCAAATGCTTGATGCATGATATGGGCAACAGGAGTAATACAGTTTGTAGTACACGAAGCATTACTCACAATATTTTCTATATCAGTGCTGTCTTTTTGGAGATTTACCCCAAGTACATATGTAGGACCACCACCCTCTTCATCTTTAAATGGAGCTGACAAAATAACTGATTTTGCACCAGCTTCAATGTGTTTTTGTAAATCTTCCTGTTTGGTAAATGCTCCCGTTGATTCAATCACAATATCAACGTTCAGATCTTTCCAAGGAAGCTTTGTGGGATCTTTTTGAGAATATACCGGAATGTCTGTTCCGTCTATTGATAATACACCGATGGTATCGCTGTCGGGAGATTCTTGTTTGCGTGAAGTAATATCTGCTGTGAGTGCTCCATATGCACTATCGTATTTTAAGAGATACATCCAGCCATCTATGTCGGTACTCGAACCTGCGTTAATAGCAACTACTTGGATATCTGATGGAAATCGTTCAATAATGATACGATGGGCAACCCGTCCAATACGACCATATCCGTTAATTGCAACTCGAACCATATATTTACGGTAATATACTTTGAGAAAAATTGCAACCTTTTTATAGAATACATACAATGAATGTATGAAAGAAAAATCATCCCCATCAAAACTTTCACTTCTTATTATTTTGGAGTTACTCATTGGTGTGGGAGTAAGTATTGTGTCACTGTTTTTATTTGT
>DAOMRL010000075.1:0-4441 GCA_035445865.1 Candidatus Levyibacteriota bacterium | reverse complement strand
CTTTTTTTTCATTATCGATATTTTCACCTCGTCTGACTCAAAAATAATCTCCTTGCAAGTAGTAAGTGTAATCTGATACGATTAAGACACAATCACATTCATAGTGTGTGGCAAAAGCCTTATGCATTCTAAAAAAAATGATTGGTTTTTTCTTTTCGTAGCATCGGTAATTGGATTTATTTTTTTCAAAAGTGCATACGGTAAATTAACAGGTGGAGAGTTTGTAGATGGACTTGCCGGAACGCTTAAATTTTTTGCCAGTGAAAATCCCCATTCTTTTGTCAAAACATTTCTCACAGATACGATAATTCCTAATTCAATACTTTTTGGACATTTTACAATGTGGGGAGAGTTTTTATCAGCTGTATGTATTCTTGTACCGGTTGTCTATTATCTTTTCACTCGTAAACGTACAAAACACATGATGTTTTTACTGGGAATAGGATTTTTAGTTGGAGCATTTCTTAACTGGACATTTTGGTTTGCAGCCGGATGGACAAGTCCATCAACACATAGTCTTAATCTGCTTATGGGACTTATCCAGAGTGCCGGTGTTGTATATGTGGTAAAGGACTACCGCAACATAAAATAATTTTGAATAGTATGGAAACCCCAAAGTTAGTAGCATTATTACAAGAGTTTTTTAGTGGTGATATTGAGTATGACGATCAGACATTACAAACGTATAGTCATGATACGAGTCTGTATGAAATAGTACCGCAAGTAATTGTTTTTCCAAAAAATCGAGAAGATATAAAAAAGCTTGTAGAATTTGTATCCCTTAAAAAAAAGGATTATCCTAATTTGTCACTTACTGCACGAAGTGCAGGAACTGACATGTCGGGTGGTGCAATAAATAACTCTATTATTGTTGATTTTACCCGGTACTTTACAGATATTGGCGAAATCAATGAAACAGGAACATCTGTTGAACCAGGTGTCTATTATCGCAACTTTGAGAAAAAAACTCTTCGTCACGGTTTATTATTGCCATCATATCCTGCTTCACGACAAATCTGTGCTTTGGGTGGTATGGTAAACAATAACTCAGGTGGAGAGAGAACTCTACGGTACGGGAAGACAATAGACTATGTAAAAAATATCCGGATGGTACTCTCTGACGGAAATGAGTATCAATTTGGCAGGATTTCTAAAGAAAAATTGGCCGAAAAAATGCAGCAACGTGATTTTGAAGGGAGAATATACAAACAAATGTACCAGTTGATTGAGAACAATTATGACCTCATAAAGAGCGCGAAACCTGCAGTCTCTAAAAATTCCACAGCCTACAACATCTGGGACGTATGGGATCGTGAATATTTTGATTTATCAAAAATATTTGTCGGTGCACAAGGTACATTGGGAATTAATACTCGTACGACAGTGACGTTAGTACCGCGTCTGAAACGATATGGATTGTTAGTAATTTATGTTAATGATATCAAGGTCTTACCACATCTTATACAAGATGTTCTCAAACATAGTCCGGTGAGTTTTGAGGCGTTTGATGATGAAACGCTCAAACTTGCAATTCGATTTATGCCTCAGTTTGCCCGTGTTTTAGGAGTTGTTGGTACATTCAAAATGGGTATGCAGTTTTTACCTAATCTCATACGATTTGCAACAAAAGGAATACCAAAATTCACGTTGTTAGTAGAGTTTGATGGTAAGTCAGCAAGAGAAATACGTGAAAAAGTACATGCATTAAAAGAGTCTTTGGGAATTTATGTGGTACGTCTTGAAGCAGTTGAATCAGAAGCAAAAGCAAAACAATATTTTACGATCAGACGGGAGAGTTTTAATTTACTACGCAAAAATGTCAAAGACAAACATACGGCACCATTTATTGATGACTTTATTGTACGCCCTGAATATTTAGTAGATTTTTTTCCTCGTCTCACAGAAATTTTAGATCGGAACGAGATCCACTCAACACTTGCTGGTCATATGGGAGATGGTAATTTTCATATTATCCCCCTTATGGAAATAGAAAAAGAATCAGAGAGAGAAAAAATAGAAAAAGTACAGCAAGAAGTACAGGATTTGGTATTAGAGTACAAAGGTTCTATCTCAGCAGAACACAATGATGGTATGGTACGAGGTCCGTTTATAAAGCAAATGTATGGACAGGAAATGTTTGAGATTTTTAAAGAAGTTAAAAACATTTTTGATCCCGATAATATTTTTAATCCACACAAAAAAACAGATGCACGGTTGTCATTTTCTCAAAAATACATTAGACAAAAGTTTTAACGATCACCACTTATACTATGTTAAAAAAAATGAATCCAATTGTAGTAGCGTTTATTTTTTCTGAGGCATTTTTTTGGTCTGCCTGGAATTTTATTACCCCAATACTCGCAGTATTTGTTGTTAATACGTTACCTGATGGAAATGTGAGAACCGCTGCTTTTGGATTCACGTTATATTTGCTTGTGCGAGTCATAAGTGAATTGGTTGTCAGTAATTATATTATCTTTCCGTCTGATAGGAAAAGAATGATAACAGATGTTTGTGGAATGTTATTACTTACAACAAGTTATCTGATCATCGCATTTATGCCTTCTTTAATAACGTTTTACATCTTTTTTGTCATTGCGGGGATGAGTTTTGCAATTTCATCACCTGCAAAACTTTCTATGTTTTCTCTGAATATGGGGAGAGCGGAAGCATCAAGAACGTGGGGAATTTATCATGCCATTACATTTACCGGTATGGGAGTAGCAACAGCACTTGGCGGGGTAATTGCTGATGCTTTTGGGTTTAAAACATTGTTTATAGTTGCGAGTATTGTAAATGTAATAGGTATTGTTCCGTACTGGATATATAATTCAAAACACAAAGATCACAAGCATTTTTATTTAGAAAATTAACTACATGATTGTCTTAAAAAGAGTTTATGAAAGACCGAGTTCTGATGATGGGTTTAGAATTTTAGTTGACAGACTGTGGCCAAGAGGTGTTTCAAAGGAAGAAGCAAAACTTGATATTTGGCTGAAAGATATTGCACCATCAGATGAACTCCGCAAATGGTTTAACCATGATCCTGAGAAATGGGAAGAATTTAAAAAAAAATATATTGCAGAACTGCATGATAACAACAAATTCTCAGAATTCAAAGAATTAGTACATACACATCGAAAAGTTACGTTACTGTTTGGTGCGCACGATATGCAACATAATCAAGCGGTCGTGTTGCAATCGCTTCTGAAGTGATGTTGCAAAGATCTCACAAGATCTGATACGATGGATACATGCTTCAGAATATTGCTATCATTTTAGAAGTTGCAGTGGTAGTAATTGCTTTGCTTGCAGCGCAATCAAAAAAGAAAAAATTTGCATATGGATTTGCGCTTACGTTTGCAATTTATGTTGTCTTTGATGCAGCCAGACAATTTAATCTAGGTATTTCGCAAGATACATTACATTTTCTTTTTTTAATAGCAACACTTTCTGCACTGTGGTCTGTTTGGCAACTCTATAAATTAAAATGACATTACTTGGATTATTATTAATTTGTGGTGCGTGGGTGGTCCAATATCTTGGAAAAGCTCAAAATTTAAAAAAAGAATTTGTTGTAATTTATGCAGTCGGATCACTAATTTTGGCGTATGATGGGTTTGTGAGTGGAGTATTTCAGATTGCAATTTTGAATACCTTTGTAGGAGTAATGGCATTACTCATTTTCCGTAAGCTTAAAAATAAATAATTTTTTCTTCTATATTGCTTCATATATTACATTCTCAGTGTTTTGTTTACTTTTTTGTGCAACAGTTAACTCTGATGTTTTTTGTGGAATATACATAAAAGTTGAAAAAAAGATTTAAGTAATAACTAGCAGTGTTGTTACATACCAATCTGTAGATGAAATGCAAGGAAGTCTGTAAGTTGAATTTTATAAATTGTATTTTCTTTTGAAATATGCATATACTTGTTAAGACCACATGAAAAAGATATTTTTCATATTTTTTCTTCTTGCACTCACTTTAAATTTTTTTCTCGTGCCTAAGATTAACGCTGCAAATGGGTGGACTGAAACTCAGCCGGCAGGAGACTTTGACAGAAATTGGACAGTATCAGGAATGAGTGATGATGGTCAGACAATTTTACTTGGAGAGAATTCAGGAAGATTATATCTTTCGACCAATGGTGGGACTTTATGGACAGACAAACAACTTGCAGGAGATGCAGACCAAAGCTGGCGGACAGCATGTGTAAGTGGAGACGGAACGACAGCTATTGCTGGAATTGATGGAGGGAGGCTTTACCTTTCAACGGATAGCGGTAATAATTTCTCTGAAGTACAGCCGCTCGGAAATATTAATTCACGTTGGCGTTCATGTGCGATGAGTGATGACGGTCAGACAATTTGGGTAGGTACTGATAGAAGTGGGGGATTCATTTCCAAAGATGGTGGTGATACCTGGAATCCGAATGATCC
>DAOMRL010000074.1:0-4499 GCA_035445865.1 Candidatus Levyibacteriota bacterium | reverse complement strand
ACAACAAGTACTGCTGTTAAGAGCGTTAGAATAATAATGAGTATAACTGTTCGTTTTGGCATATTCTTAATTCTATATTCTTAATCCCTAATTCTCAACCCTAGTCTCCTGATCGAATAGCAAATGACCGGATCAAAATATTATAATCTTTTCCGTCAATTACACCATCATCATTAAAGTCAGATCGTGTTTTATTTTCTGCTGGACACTCTTTTTCTCCATAACATCCAACAAAGATTGAGTGATCTGACATATTTAAGTTGTTATCCTGGTTAAGATCTCCCGGCACAAGCGTGAGCGCTGAAAGCGTATTATTACCGGTAGTGAGATTAACAACTCCAGGTATCTGGGTAAAGAGTGTATTATCCATACTGATCTTTATATAATATGTACCTGCAGACACCCCAGTCACATTTACTGTACCTGTATATCTTCCAGTCTGAGCTGATGCACTTGCAGTTTGATATGTAAATGTCACAGCACTGCTTTTTACTTGCTCATTATTTGTATTAAATATCTGTATCTGACCTTGACGTGTTGGTCGTTTTGGAGTCATGTTGTTTCCTGTAGCAGCACTCCCTGAAGCAACCCCTCCATTACCGATACCCGGCAATAATACGGCAAAATTAAGATTCATATTGCCCTGTTGACCACTGGGTGTAGGAGTTCTAGTTGCAGTAGCACCACTTGGTGTAAGTGTACGGGTAGGAGTTCTAGTTGCAGTGGCTGCAACGGTTGTCGGTGTACTCGTTGCAACTGTTGTACTTGGAGTCGGAGTTCTGGTTGGTGTACGTGTTGCTGTCGGTGCAGCTACACATAAATTTGATGCACTACAAATTTGCCCATTGCTACAATCAGCATTGGAGTCACATGCTCCTGGATCCAACTTACAAGTAAAGTTTGGTGTTTCATTAAAATATGTACAGTGCTCATATCCTTTACATTGTCCATCTGATTGACATTCAACACATTTCCCATTAGCTCCACACCTATTATTAGAACAATCAGCATCTCGTTCACAAGCATCTCCAATTCCTACCTTTGATGAATCCTCAGTAACACACCAATACGCCCCATGTGCATTTGGTCCACCATCACACACAGAACCATTACCACACGTTACATGTGTATATCCAGTCACTCCTTGAGATCTTTTTGTATGACTATTATTTGTATATCCACCTGCCCCACATGTTTGACTTGTGTTCCCTGCTGTGGGACAAGACTGAGAATATTGTGTTCCATTAGAACGAGTACAGATAGAAGTAGTTTGACCACTCGTACACGGAGTACAACTATCTCCACCCCCACTTGAATCAGGCACTTCTAGACCTTCACATGCAGTCAAACAACCAGTTCTTGACCAACCACTCGCCGGACAATTTGCTTTACATGTAGCTATTTCTCCTGCTGTCCCGGCTCTATATCCAGGTGCTGCCGCTTGTTGACGATTATCTTGATTTTGTTTGATAAGACCTAGTGTAATGGGGACTGCTATTGCTACCAAAAGAATTATTACCATTCCCATTGTTTTTTTTGAAGATGAAAGAATTGATGTAAAAAATAAACGTAATTTTTCCATAAAAGATATAGGAATGGCTGTGTTAAGCGTAACAGATAGAAAAATACAAAGTCAAGGATATTTGAAACCAATTCTTTCATCTTGGCTTATACTTTATACCTTGTCTTTAATACTTTATACTAGAAGTATGCGTATTCGGAAACGTCTGCTTCATTTTATTATTGCATTTGTCATTTTTTTAGCAGCTCTTACAGAGCTTATATTTTTTGTAGATCCGTATCAAAAAATAGAACTTTACAGTTTTATAATTGATCCTTTAGTAATATTTTTCTTTCTCATTTTTTTGGCATCATATCTTATTTTCACTTATTTATTTTTAAACAGTATTAAAGGTGTTTTTTTTGCACTTTTTGTCGTAGCTACTCTTATTTTACGAATGCTTGGATATACACAAGGATCGTACGTTGTCATACTACTTTTGATTGTCTTGCTCTGCATTGTATATTTTCGCAGACCTCCCCGCCATCAACAAGAAAAAGTTAAAAAACGCCACGTTCAATAAGCAACAGCCCTGTGTTTTTGGTACAATACCCTGTATCACATATGACAAAATTTTATCTGACAACCGCAATCCCGTACGTCAATGGCAAACCACATCTTGGACACGCTCTTGAGTATTTTCAAGCTGATACTATCCGAAGATTTTATAGTTTACTGGGAAGAGAGACGCTTTTACTTTCAGGAGCTGATGAAAACGCCCTCAAAAATGTACAGGCAGCAGAAGTTGCCGGAATGGAAACACAAGAATTTTTAGACAAACACTCACAAATATTTAAAGAAGCTTTTTCAAAGCTTGGTGTACAGCTAGATGTTTTTCAAAGAGGTTCTGATCAGAAATCTCACTGGCCGGGAGTACAAAAATTGTGGATGTTATGCGAAAAACATGGTGACATTTACAAAAAGTCTTATGAAGGACTTTATTGTGTTGGATGTGAAAGTTTTAAGACATCTGAAGAATTAACTCCAGACGGTCTTTGTCCCGATCATTTAAAAAAACCTGAGATAGTAAAAGAAGAAAATTATTTCTTTAAACTTTCCCGATATCAAAAAGAGCTTGAAGAGCTGATAGAATCAAATACTTTGAGTATTATTCCAGATAATAAACGTGCTGAAACACTTTCTTTTATCAAACAAGGCCTTGAAGATTTTAGCATCTCACGTTCAAAAGAACGGGCCCGAGGAGTTGGAGTTCCTGTCCCGGGAGACGATACACAAGTGATGTATGTGTGGTTTGATGCCTTGACTATCTATATGACCGGCGTAGGATATGGTTCAGATGAAGAAAAATGGAAAAAATGGTGGCCTGCAGATTTACATATTATTGGAAAAGATATTAATCGATTCCACACGATATACTGGCCTGCAATGTTACTCTCAGCAAAGCTTCCTCTCCACAAGCAAGTACTCATTCATAGCTTTATCACTGCTCCTGGCGGACAAAAAATGAGTAAAACACTTGGAAATGTCGTTGACCCATTTGATATGGCAGCTCAGTTTGGTCTTGAACCATTCAGATACTATTTACTTTCTCAGATCCCTTTGGCAGATGATGGAGAAGCAAGTGTTGAACGATTTAAAGAAGTGTATAGCGCAGATCTGGCAAATGGTTTAGGAAATCTTGTTGCACGAGTTGCAAAACTCGCTGAAAAAAATGCTGTTGAAGCCCCTGATTCTACAAATTTGACATTTTCTCCTACTGTCCAAGAAAGTATTGCCCACTATCGTTTTGCTGAAACTTTAGGACACATATGGAAAGTACTTCGTGATGTTGACAAACAAATAAATCTTGACGAACCTTGGAAGATCTCTGATACAAATACCGCAAAAAAGACATTGTTAGGATACATACAAATTATCCAGCAAGCTGCATATGATTTGCAGCCTTTAATTCCAGAGACAGCTACTAAAATTCTTACCCAATTTTCAGGATCTATTCAAGCACATGATCCTCTTTTCCCCCGCCTGCCTTCTGCTGAAAATACTCAGTAAGCAGGTTGAGTACAACTGCTAAAGTTTGATATGATTAGGAACACAATGAAAAGAAACCTCCTACTGGTTTTGGCAGTCGTTTTAATCCTTATTGGTCTTTTTCTTTTAACACAAGTTTTTCAGACACTTAACCCTTCAGGACAAGGAGCATTACAAGTAACATCAAATATTACAGGCACTGTATTTCTTGATGATAAAAATATCGGAGAAACACCTGTGTGTAAATGTGACCAAAACAATATGGTAAAACAAGGAGAATATATGGTCAAAATTGTTCCTTCAGATACTCAGTATGCGCCATTTGTTGTCAAAGTGAAAATTGAGCCAGGAGTACTTACTGCTGTTGAACGTACATTTTTACCAGGATCTCTTGCCAGTGCATATGTGTTAACGCTTGAAAAAACAAATACTAAAGACGCACAGTTATTTATTGGAACCCTCCCTGACTCAGCGGTCGTGACAGTAGATAGTGTTCCGATAGGCGCAAGTCCTCATTTGATGGAGTCAATATCTGCTTCAGAACATGAAGTTGAAATTCAGAAAGATGGATTTGCAAAAAAAACAATCCGTGTTAGAACAGTAGAAAATTATAAATTAATCATTTCAGCATATTTGGGAACAGAAAATGGAGAAACAACTCCCAATCTGGAACGAGTTAGTCCAACTCCTACACTCTCAATCTCTCCTTCTCCAAACAACAGTGAACCAAATACTACAAACCAAATACAAATTGATGATACTCCTGTTGGATTTTTGAGAGTCAGGTCAACCCCTTCAACTGCAGGCACTCAATTAGGAACGGTTGATCCCGGAGAAATATTTAGCTATACAGAAACTCAAAACGGTTGGTATAAAATAACATTGACAAACGGAACACAAGGGTGGGTCAGCGGAACATATGTAACTGAAGTTACCCGATAAAGTAAAT
>DAOMRL010000073.1:0-4514 GCA_035445865.1 Candidatus Levyibacteriota bacterium | reverse complement strand
AAACAAGACTGGAGAGTGTGGGCGGCCTTAGGGCTTGTGTTGCTTGTTTTAGTATTTTTATTTCTGGTGATCAAAAAACACGGTCGTGATGCTTTTATTTTTGTCATACTGTTTGGCATAGGGGTTTGTATAAATCTTGTGTTAAAAGAAATCATTGGTCGTGACCGACCGACATTTGATCCGTTGATACTAGAGCCGTATTATAGTTTTCCTTCAGGGCACGCGATGAATGCATTTGTATTTTATTTTGCACTCGTTGTGTATATATACCGGTTTTCGCGAAACTTCACATTTGCATTGACTGGGTTGGTGGTCAATACACTCATTGTACTTTTCATAGGGATAAGCAGAGTATATTTGGGAGTGCATTATGTCTCAGACGTACTTGCAGGGTTTGTTGCAGGGCTTTGGTGGGTTGCTACGGCATTAGTTATTGATAAAACACTGTTTGTCTTTTGGAGAAGAAAACGCAACTCCACTTGAGATAGTGCCTTAGATTTGATATCATACTCGATACATATGTCTGAACGAATGACAAAAAACAATAAAAAGAAGGGAATTAAAAAACACGGATTTTTGAAGAGAAGTGCTTCAGCGTCGGGGAGAAATGTTTTAAAACGTCAGCAATCAAAAGGCCGACACTCCGCATAATGCTCACAAAACAGCATAGATATTCATTTAGAAATGGTGCCCCAAAAAAATCAGCTCACTGTCCGCTGTTTGTTCTCAGATACGAAGAAGCAAGTGCGTTTTCGTGTGCAATTGTCGTAAGTAAAAAAATACACGCTCATGCAGTTGAGAGGAACAAGCTCAAACGGATGTTTAAAAAAGCACTGAACCAGATCTTGGAGCAGTACAAAATTCCGTATGCAATGGTTTTTTATGTGCGCAAAAAAAGCAATGATGTACAGTCTGATTTTGTCTATCAAACAATTGAGCAAATGTTTAAAAAAGAAGGTATAATACTATAGTTATGGGCATTTTTAGTTTTTTTGACACACTTTTTACAATTCCTTTGACCAATATTCTTATTGCGTTTTATCAACTTTTGACAGCACTGCATGTCCCATATGCTGTAGGCTTTGCCGTAATTCTTATGACAGCATTCATTCGATTATTACTTTTTCCGCTTATGTCCGCTCAGATTCGTTCTGCTAAAAAAATGCAGGATGTAGCTCCTAAACTGTCAGAAATTAAAGAGAAGTACAAAAAAGATAAAGCACGTCAACAGCAGGAAATGATGAAATTATATAAAGATCATAACATCAATCCTGCGTCAGGATGTGTTCCGGTATTGGTGCAGTTCCCTATCCTTATTGCTCTCTATCACAGTCTCACAAAAGTTGTATCACTTAACTCTCCTGATGCAATTGCTAAAGTAAATGACACACTATACTTTTCATTTTTGCATCTGGATCGTGCATGGGACCCGACATTTTTTGGAATCTCACTTGCACAGAGTCCATCTGCTCTCTTTGCCACAACCCCACTCATTGTTCTTGCCCCATTATTAACAGCAGTATTGCAGTTTTTTCTCTCTAAAATGATGATGCCTGCTGTAGCAACAAAAGCCAAAAAAGATGACTTTCAATCTGCTATCATGACGCAGTCTATGTATATTTTTCCGCTTATGATCGGATATTTCTCTTTTTCACTTCCGTTTGGTCTCTCTCTCTATTGGAATACGTTCACACTTTTTGGTATACTGCAGCAGTATTTGCTCGTAGGCTTTGGAGGACTAACTCCATGGATTGCAAAAATTAAAAATAATGGAAAATAATACAGTTGTACAACAAACAGTTCAAGATTTACTTGAAAAAATAGGGATGGAGGCAAAACTTGCCGTCTCAGAAGATGAAAATGGGTATCACGTGTCAGTTGATACACAGGAAAACGCGCTGCTTATCGGAAAACACGGAAATACACTCTCTTCACTCGAATACATTCTTGGTCAAATGATTGCCACAAAACAAGACGAATACAAACGGGTAATTGTCGAAGTTGGAGGATATCGTGAAGAGCGAGAGGCTTATCTAACAGATCTTGCAAATCGACTAAAAGAAGAAGTAATTGCTACCGGAGTAGAAAAAACAATTCGAGGGTTAAAACCGTGGGAACGAAGATTGATTCACATGATGCTTGTAGAAGACACTGATGTGACGACTGAATCAAGTGGTGAAGATCGTGATCGCGTGTTAATTATTAAAAAGAAGTGATTTTTGCAGTACAACGATTTCTGCTCTTCTCAATAATTTTTTTTAGTATCTCTCAGTTTGGTAAACACTTCTGGCCATTTTTTGCATACGTCTCAGGTATTCGGGTTGACTATCTTTCTCCTACATTATATTTTACCGATATTTTGATAGGTATCCTGTTTTTGATTTCTCTTCCCTCACTTTTTACATATTTACAAAAAGCAAAGCGTGTTCCAATAGCATTGCTCCTTATAGTTTTTTTTCTGTGTATGTCCATTATAGTCTCTAAGTACTCAATGCCTGCACTCTATGGCTCTGTAAAAGCACTAGAAATGATATTTTTGGGTTATATGGTATCAAGACGTTTTTCGGAAAAAGACTCGGCTTTGCTTGTGTTTTTATTGTCTGGGGCGATTGTGGTACAAGGAATACTGGTTATAACTCAGATGGTAACACAGTCATCAGTTGGAGGCATATGGTATTTGTTGGGAGAACGTACGTTTTCTGTGGCAAGTATTGGTATCTCAACGGTATCTCTTTTTGGGAAAGAAATACTCAGGGCGTATGGGAGCTTCCCTCATCCGAATGTGCTTGCATTTTTTATGCTGATGGCAAATCTTTTTGTTTTGGCTAGATTCTCTCAAGTATCTGATTTACGGCAGAAAGTCTGGTATTGTATAGCACTTGGAATTGGCGTAATAAGTCTTTTAAGTACATTCTCACGGATAAGTATACTGCTGTTTTTTAGTATTGTTTTCTATTTGTCCTTTAGGCGTCATATCTCACGTCTGATTGGAAGCGTACTGGTTCTCTTGGGTACGGGATTTGTATTGATATTTATTCAGCGGTTTACTCTTTCTGTACTCTACTCAAACGATTTTACTGCACGTCTAGATCTTGCCGTAATTGCTTTTAAAATTATTGCACAACACCTGATATTTGGTGTGGGGATGTATAATTATTTTTATTATCAGATTGATTATCAGCGGGATATCTCACCTGTTTTGTTGCAACCTCCTCACAATATCTATTTGCTGTTCTTTCTTCAGGTAGGATTTTTTGGTTTTCTGGCAGTTCTTTTTTTTCTCTGGAAGACATTTTTACGAGCAAAGCACAATATCTCTATCTCAGTACTCTCTTTACAAGGCATAGCCTCACTACTTTTTTTCTGTATACTTTTGATAGGTTTTTGGGATCATTATCTTGTTACTCTGCAACAAGGTATGATTATGACAGCTTTTATTATCGGCTTGGTATGGCTGTCTAAAAAATAAAGTTACGGGTTGGGAGTTGGTGATGCTTCCGGACGAGGACACGTTATACAGTATCTATCTCCACTTGCATCTGTAATGATAGTCTCTTCTTTTTCCTCGATGTTTTCTGTTTGTCCTTCTGCTGCAAGACCACCGGTTGCTTTATCAATAAATACTTTTTGTCGTACAGAAGAGGTATCGGCTTTTGGCAAATGGCCTTTAAGAAAATATTCAAAATAAGTAGGGCATCTGTCTGGAGAGCCTTCAGGAGCAGGAAGCGCACCTGTTGTTGAGCAAACATTCATACCTACTACACTATCGGGTTTTTGGAGTGGTTCTTTTACTTTTCCATCAACCAGATGGGTCATGATTTTATTCCAGATCGGTGCTGCTCCAGATACTCCTGACGTAACTCCACGCATAGGGGTGTTATTATTATTTCCGACCCAGACGGTTACTACATAGGAAGGAGTATATCCAATAGTCCAGTTATCACGATAATCGTTTGTTGTACCAGTTTTAACAGATACAGGATAATCTTTTATTCGAAGAAGTGAGTTTGATCCAAATGCAGCAGAGCGCGCGTTGTTATCTTGTAAAATGTGCGAGATGATAAAAGCAACACCTTCTGGAATAGCTTTTATTCCCAGTACCGGACTTTTAGGCTTATCATACTCTTCAAGAACTTTACCTGTTTTATCAGTTACCTTTAATATTGGTTGGAGAGGAATTCTATACCCGGTATTTGCAAATACTCCAAATGCTTCAGCCATCTCAAGCATGGTTACCTCTCCTCCTCCAAGTGTTAATGACAGCCCATATCGTTCGGGATCTTTAAACGACGTAATTCCCATTGCAGATGAGGTAGCAATCATTGCATCAAGACCGTTCATTTTGAGCATTTTAACGGCAGGAATGTTATATGAGTTAGCAAGAGCAGTTCTCATATTGGTAACTCCATGAAAGCCGCCGTCATAGTTTACCGGACAGTACGGCTTTCCACCTGGGTTAGGAAAACATTTTTTCTCATCAATAATAGGGGTTGCTGCAGTGTATCCCTTGATAA
>DAOMRL010000072.1:0-4672 GCA_035445865.1 Candidatus Levyibacteriota bacterium | reverse complement strand
CAGAAAACACAACTTCTTCTTCCTGCTCTACTACCGTGCTATCGGCAAAGATCACCACTTCAACCTTAAGAAAATACATATAATACAAATAGGTACCGAGTGCAAGTATTGCAACTGCAGCAAAAGCAATGAGCCCTACTCGTAGATTTAATCCTTGTTTCAACAGTGATGATGTACCGCCTTTACCTTTTAATTTACTGATAAATGAAAAAGGTGCCATAGATTTTAGTGTATCAACAAGTGTTGTTCTTGTATCTACTTTTTCATCTTGCTTATCATTTTCTGGTTCTTCTATTGTATCTTCTTTTTTTTCATCAATATCTTTTTTGTTTTCATTTGGATCGTGAATTTTAGGTTCTTGAATATTCTGATGATCTTGCGACAGTGGCTGAGATGACTCAACTGATTCTTGTACGTCTTCTTCGGGTTCTTCTGGTGTTGCTTCCTCCTCTGGAGGCTCATCTGCAATTGGAGCAGAAGGAACTTCACCTTGAGAAAATCCAAACTCTTCCGGCGCTGCAATTTCAATATCTTCCTCTGATTGAGCACTATCTTGACTCTCATCATCAATCACATGTGCTCCTGCTTGGAGATTTTGTAACACATCAAATCCCATCTGACTGGCAACTCCGTGAATCACAGCCTCATTTTCAAATCCTTTATCAAGAACTAAGACTTGCGGAATCTGCAAAAAGTTCAGCTCTTTTTTCCATTCATGGTTGAGAAATTCCTGTTGTAAACTCTCTACCCCTTCGTAATCATGCAGTACGATTTTTGCAGGCAAATTTGTGACGGTATTAACGTTTGCAAGTAGTTTTTCAATTGTTCCTACAAAGTCATCTTCCACTTCTGAAGAATGGACTTCTGCAATCGATCCTCCTTTGACAATGTACACTATTGCTTGATTTGCAGCATGTTCTACAAAGATAGCCGTAATCGGAGCACCATCTTTTTTATGAAGAAAATTAACAATGGCCTCAACTGAGATAATAAAGCCGATTGCTTTTAGCTCTAAAGCATCACAAATTTCTTTGAGTTTGGTGAGATTATCACGGGTTATCTTTCCGTCTGTTTGCCATGAATACGGTACTGAAAAAATAGTATTTTCTACCATCTCTCCTTCCGGTAATGCTCCTTCAACTGAGCTGATTACAATATCTGCAACTTTCACGAGTTCTTCACTACCGAGAAGATCCAGATCTGTTGAAAGCATTTCTTCTTTCGTTGAAATGATAACCAGTGATTCTTGAGTTTTCTCAAACAAAATTGCAGCCACTTTATGAGGCTTGAAGATCAGTGACAAATAAAAGTCACGAGGTGCTTTCTTTTTACGCAGGGCAGACAGTATTTTCATATAAATTGAAAATTAATCAATATTACTTTATTCTACTACAGAATAGATTCTTCGTATACCTTTCCCTAATCCTTCTTCTTTTGTGATCTTAAAACTACCTATTTCAGCTGTATTTTCAACATGTGGCCCTCCACAAAATTCTTTTGAATACGCACTTTGAAGGTCATCTTGACTTCCACCAACAAAATATACCTTTACTTGTTCTTCATATTTTTCACCAAATAGTCCAATTGCGCCTACTTTTTTTCCTTCTTCCAACGGTAAAATTTTGTAAAATACAGGCAAACTTTCTTTAATTTTCTTGTTAACAATCTCCTCTACTTTCTGAATTTCTTCAGAGGTTAATTTTCTATCAAAATTAAAATCAAACCGTACCCGTTCTGGTGTAATATTTGACCCTCGTTGTTGCAAGCGTTCTCCAAACATATCCCGCAAAGCTTTATGTAATAAGTGAGTTACAGTATGTCCATGAATTGTTTTTTCTGAGGTATCTGCCAAACCTCCTTTAAATTTTTTATCCGCTCCAGCACGTGAAACTTTTGCATGTTCTGTCATTTTTTCTGCAAATTCTTGATCTTTAAATGTATATCCAAGAGATTTGATCTGTGTAGGTGATAAACCATACGATGTATATAGCTTAAATGCATCTTCTGCTGTGATTTCTGTAACCCCTTTTAGAGCATCTCCCTGTGTTTCTCCTTTTGGAAGTACACTATAGCGCTTTTCAAGATATTGTTTGGCGTTTGCCATCGTGTTTTTATATGATTGCTCTTCCTCTAAAATAACTCCTTTAATATGTTCATATTTTTCAATAAGTACAGGGTCTGTATCTTTGTACTGATCGACAATTGATTCCAAAACTTTTTCAATATCTTTTCCATTTAACGCATAAAAATTATCTAATCCTCGACGAATTAATCTTCGTAAAATGTACCCTTGTTCTTTATTAGATGGATATATTCCGTTTGAAGTTATAAATACAGCTCCTAACATATGATCTGTCACAATCCGCATTTCTCGAGCATTCTCTTGATATTTTTTTCCTGTAGTAGATACCAGTGTATCGATAACAGGCTTAAAGAGATTACACATAAATACATCTGGAGTATTTTCTTGTGCTGCAAGTAATCTCTCAAGACCACCGCCAAAATCTACGTTTTGCTGAGGAAGCTCCTCAAAACCGTTTTTTCCTTTTTTAAATTGCATAAAGACACTATTTCCAATTTCTAAATATTTTCCACAATCACAATTCACATGACATTTTTCACCAAAGGCCGGATCATGTGGGATATCAAATTCAAAAAAGACTTCACTGTCTGGGCCACCAGGTTCTCCAACAGGCATATTTTTTGGAACTCCACTACGTGACCACCAATTTTTATCTACTCCGTAATAAAAAATTCGTTCTGTATGATCTAAGTCTTCTTTTTCAAAAACTTCAGTCCAAATTTGAACTGCTTCAGTATCTTTTTCTACTCCTTCTCCACCTTCAAATACTGTGACATACAAACGTTCTTTTGGAAGCCCGAGTTCTTTTGTTAAAAATTCCCAGAACCATGGGATTTGTTCTTTTTTGAAATAGTCACCTAACGACCAATTGCCAAGCATTCTAAAAAACGTAGTGTGACGGTTGTCACCAATCTCATCGATGTCTTGAGCACGAAAACTGTTTTGAACATTTACCAGTCTTTTCCCTGCAGGATGTTCTTCTCCAAGAAGATACGGGACAAGTGGTTGCATACCAGAAGATGTGAAAAGAGTAGTAGGATCATTTTCTGGCACAAGTGAACTGTTAGCAATCTGCACGTGGCCACGTGCAGTAAAAAATGCAATATACTTTTCGATAATTTCAGCAGCAGTCATAATTAGGAGCAGATTGAACCTAATTATATCACACAGATGAAAAAGTAAATTATTATATACTCGTCAGGACTTGAAGAGTAATTTTATCTTCTATCTCTTTTCCAAACTGTCAAAATCATATATTGTCCACTTTTCATCATTTTGTAAAATAGCCCTATCTCATATCCTTGATATTTTTTTGTTGCTAATTTGCTTCCATCATTTGATTTCCCATATTCACCATTTGAAAACACATCATTTACTTCAGATTCAGATATTCCTAGTAATTTCATTTTCTGAATTGTTTTAGGAGGAATAAAAAGTGACATATCAACGTATATATTCTCTGAGAGGACAATCCGTGTGTTTACAACGAGCCGTACAATATTCACGTCCATAGAGGATAAGACCTAATGCAAATGTGTGCCAATCTGCTTGAGGAACTAGCTCCATCAGATCTCGCTCAATTTTTTCAGGATCTTTTTGAGATGAAAGCCCGAACAAGTTTGCGAGTCTACGTACATGGGTATCAACTACCACACCTTCATTTTTACCAAAAGCTTCTTGTAAGATAACATTTGCTGTTTTTCTACCAATAAAAGGTAGTGCAACAAGCTCATCCATCGTCTGAGGCATATTCCCGTTATATTTTTCAGCAACAATATCAGCTGCTTTTTTTATTGCTTTCGCTTTATTTTTATAAAAATTAATTTTGCGAACATCCTCACTGAACTCTTCAAGACTTACTTTTCGATAATCATCAAGTGATGTATATTTTTTAAATAGCTCAGCAGTTACTAAGTTGACTCCTACATCTGTTTGTTGGGCGGAAAGTGCAACTGCTACATACAATTCCCAGGGACTTGAATAATTAAGCGGAGTATGTGGATCAGGATACAGCTCTTTTAACTTCGCATTTATTTTCTTAGCTTTTTCTTTGACATCCATATCTGAAATTATAAACTTTTACCCACAGTATGCAAGTAAGATTTAAATTCTTCCAAGTTCGAAACAGCGTGTTCTATAACTGCCTTATAGATGTCTACACTTAATATCTCTTTTCTGTATTTTGGATGGTCAGCTACGACATTTTTTATCTCAAGTATTTGCTGTTTTTTTTCAGGAGTGAGGTTTTTGATTAACCACTCATCAAATGTATGTTCCGAATCGTCAGCAACAAACCATACATCTATTTTCCATTCTTTAAATTGCTCGCCTATGCATTTCATACCTAGATATAAACCCATAGGATAATTTGGATTTTCGCCTAATCTATAATCGGCTACATGTAAGCTCTTTACTTGAGTTCTTTTCTTAAATAAAGATTGGACAACTTGGAAAAATTGATCATCAGTAATTTGACCTTCCACATGGATATCAATGTCTGGCCACGTCATAAGACCAGTATGATAACTTCCACGGTAATTTACCTTTCCTAAGGGGGAAAGAATAGAAACCAGCCTTAACTTTTCTAAT